>JAFQBA010000040.1 GCA_017416845.1 Clostridia bacterium | reverse complement strand
GTCCCGTTATTTCAAGTTCAATCTTCAATACACAATGACACTGTTTTCAACGTTTCAGTATTATTTAAGATTTGTTCTCGATGTAATTGACACGGGACGTCGAGGACGCCGTCCCCTACGATGCCCTTGTGTTAAACACCCCGACAAACTCAAATTTGTTATTCCGTGTTTGTTGACACGGAATACATCGACAATTATAATCAAGGTGTACAATGATGTATAAAGATTTCATATTACAATATATCTCAGGAGGTCAACCAATGAAAAAAATACGCTTCGGAACACCGGAAGAATTTGTTCCCACAAAGTTTTGTAAAAATCTCAATCCCAAAGATACCCAAATCAAATATGACACATCCAAAATCACTTTTTCTGAAAACAAATCCGGCTGTATGGTACAGTTTCCTCTTGCACCCGATGAAGAAGTCTACGGTCTCGGACTACAGTTTGTAACCGTCAATCACAAAGGGAGAAAGCTTCGTCTTGCCACATATTGCGGTTCAACCGAGTCGGGCGACTCCCATGCACCGGTTCCGTTTTTTGTAACCAACAAAGGCTACGGTATGTATTTTGACACTGCAAGGTATGCCAAATTCAACTGCGGCTGCCAGGTGCGACGTTTCAGAGAGGATGACGGCAGAAACGCCATGTATACGGAGCTTGTTGAGCTGTATGCAAAAGAACGGGATAAAGAAGAAACCCTTATGACCGTTGAAATTCCTTGTTCAAAGGGAATTGATATCTATATTTTTGAAGGTGACACCATTACCGACATTGTTTCGCAGTATAATATGTTCTCCGGCGGCGGATGCGATATGCCCGATTGGGGACTTGGTGTGATGTATCGAGCCTACACAAAGCTTAACGAAGAAGAAATTATGGCTTTTGCCGACTATTTCAGAGACAACGATATTCCGCTTGACACAATCGGTCTTGAACCCGGATGGCAGACTGCCGCATATTCATGCTCGTATGTGTGGAACGAAAACCGTTTTCCCAATCGCAAAAGAATGATTAAATATCTCAAAGACAAAGATTTCCATGTGAATTTGTGGGAGCATGCTTTTGTAAATTCAAGTTCACCAATCTACAAAGATATTTTTGACTACAGTGCCGACTATGAAGTGTGGGAAGGGCTTATTCCCGATTTTGCCACGGAAGAAGCTCAAAAAATATTTGCAGATTACCACAAAAACAGTCTTGTGTCGGATGGGGTAGAAGGCTTTAAGCTTGACGAATGTGACAACGACTGGTGGAGCTTTCCCGACTATGCCCGTTTTCCATCGGGTATGGATGGCGAACAATATCATCAGCTTTTTGGCACGCTTTATATGCAGACGATTTTAAAAGCTTTAGACGGCGTTCCCACACTGTCTCAGGTGCGAGCCGCAGGTGCTCTTTGTTCGTCATATCCCTTTGTAATCTACAGCGACCTCTACAATCACAAAGAATATTTGCGTGGTGTTGTAAATGCAGGTTTTTCAGGGATCCTTTGGTCTCCCGAAGTGCGTCATGCCGCAAACAAAAAAGAGTTCCTCAGAAGACTTCAGCTAAATGTTTTTTCTGCTCAATGTCTCATAAACGGCTGGTCAACAAATGTTGTTCCGTGGATAAAATATGACTGCGAAAAAGAAGCAAAGGAGCTTCTGCGGATAAGAAAAAGTCTTTTCCCGATGCTCAGAAAAGCCTTTGATGAATATAAACTTACCGGTAAACCGCCAATCCGTGCTCTTGTGTCGGATTATACCGATGATGTTAATACATATAACATTGATGATGAATACATATTCTGTGACAATCTCATTGTTGCTCCCATTACGGGAGATGCTGACAAAAGGAAAGTGTATCTTCCAAAAGGAGAATGGGTTGACTACTGGACAAAGAAGCCTGCTTGCTGCGGATGGTTCGAAGTTGAAACAGAAAACATTCCCGTTTTTGAAAAAAGCTCCGAAAGATAACTCGTGGCAAAATGCACAAAAACGAAAAGTTTTTTTCTACCAAAAGCGTGAGCGAAAGTGACATACTTATGTAATTTTAGTCACCTATTTTATAGACAATTAAAATTGTATTGTTTAAAATCTTATATATAAATAAAATAAATTAATTTTTGCATATGTTTTATTTACAAACGGAGGTAGTCAATATGTTATGGGAAAATTTAAGAGAAGAAGAATTTAAAGAAGCCATCGAAAAATCAAATGGAGTTTGTATTGTTCCTGTTGGTTGTCTCGAAAAACACGGTCAGCATCTTCCCGTGGGTTGTGACACAATCATCGGTGCAGGAGTTTGTGAAAAAGCTGCAGAGCTTGAATATGCCGTTGTTTTTCCGACTATGTTTTTCGGAGAAAAAACCGGTGCAGGTGAATTTGCCGGCACGGTAATCTTTTCGGCAAAGCTAAGATGGGACATTCTCAATGAAACATGCAAGGAAATCGCAAGAAACGGATTCAAAAAAATCCTTCTTGTAAGCTCTCACGGCGGCAACGGTGCAATGCTCGGCAATTTTTCAAGAAGTGTGCTGTATGAAAAAAATGATTATATGGTTTTTGATACAAATTGCGGAGATCACGCTGTTGATGTTATTGCCGAGGAAGGAAGATATGACTACCTTACCGAAGAAGACAGAAAGTATATTCGTGACTTTGTTGAATCGGGCAAACGCTGGGGACACGCCGGCATCAGAGAAACCTCTCTCACATATGCCATAAAGCCCGAAACAGTTCGCCTCGACAAAATCACCCAGGAAGATGGTCTTTCAACACATCGCTTTGATGAATTCAGCAAAATGGGTGTGTCAACTCCTTTTGCTTGGATGGCAAACTACCCCAATTCCTATGGCGGTGACCACCACGAAGGTGTTAATGAAAGAATTGCAAAGGCACTCTTTGAACACAATGCCGAGGTTCTTGCAAAGAGAATTAAATTCCTCAAAGAAGAAACCATTTCCAATGAATATCAGAAAGAATGGGCAGCAAAACAGAAATAAACAATCGAGAAGATTGCTTATATAAAAAAATAAGAAAGGTGATTTAAAAATGAAAAAATTACTATCAATTGTTCTTGCACTTTCAATGGTGCTCGGACTATGCGCTGTCGGCTATGCCGAAGATGCATCGGTTCACGAAGATGAGACTCTGGGATTTACCGAAAACTTTGAAACCGGTACTCTCAACTCCAAAGTGTGGAAAACAAACACAAAAACCGTGATTGTTCAAAAAGAAAAAGACAGCAATGCCGAAAACTATGCGGCAGAGCTCAAAAATGTTTGGGAAGGTGAAACATGCTCTGCTTCACAGCTGAATTTTGTATCAAGCAATTTGTATACAGCTGTTAAAGAAAGATTCATAATAGAATTTTCGGTTAACTTCGGTGATATGGATTCCAAAGCCAACTTGCCATCAGTATATTTCTATGATGCGGATAAAATACTCTTTGGTGAAAGTTTAGCACTTGTATCATATACAACCAACAAAGATGGCACAGGAAAGATTTCGCCTGCAGGTCTCAGCGAAAGCGGACTTTCTGCAACAAAGACCGTAAACAGCGGCGAATGGCTTGATATCCGTACATATGTGGATATTCCCACAAGAATGTATTCTATTACTGTAAACGGTGAGCTCCTTCAGGCTGAAGATGGTTCAACCACATTTATTCTTTTTAACTATGCATCGGACAGAAACAAAAATATAAATGACGAAACCGCTCAGGCGTTCTGTGATGCAGGCGGATATGTTGTACCTCTTATGCAGACTTCGCAGTGGTATTCCAAAAACATGGTTTTGTGGGTTGATGACTACAGCATTTACACCGACTGTAACGGATGTGCACAGTGTACTCCGGTTGCACCTTCAATAAACATTGAAAATGGTGCAAAAAATGTTGATATTAGCAAAACCTTTGATATTAATTTTGCCGGTTCATATGACCTTGCAAGCGTTACATTAAACGGTAAATTGGTGTCTGATTCCGAACTTAAAGATAATGGTAATGGTAGCTACACCTACACTCCTGCTTCCGTATTTGCTTATGACACAGAATACACAATAAAAGCTGCTGCCATCAACAAATATGGTGACAAAGCAGAAACCTCGGCAACCTTTACAACCAAATATGCTTATAACATGACTGAAGAAGATTTTGAAAGAGGTCTCAATAACAACAAATGGAAGTTTTCTGTTAAAGAGCCGGCTATTGCTGAAGTGACCGAGGATCCAAAAGGCGAAAAAGGCAATGTTGCTCACATCACGGCAGATGTTACAACCCATCAGGGCGGTCAGCTTATGAACGACAATCTTACTCTCGGCGGTGCACAAATGCCCGGTGATGTTGTTCTGTCCTATGACCTTATGATTCCCGTGGAAGACAGAAATCCTTCTGCACATTCCACACATTCCGTTAAAAACCTTGCACCTCACCTTTATTGTGACACTGATTCTCAGGCTTGGATTATGCAGATGTGTGACGATGCAGAGGACGAATCCATATTCCGACTCAAAGTTGTTGATGGATTAAACGATGCAGGAAAAGCTGCTTATTCGGATACCGGAGTAGACATAAAATATGGTGAATGGTTCCACGTTGACCTTGTTATCAACCCAAGTCAGAGCAATTATACCGTGGCAATCAACGATGTACCCTTGAATAAGACATTCAATCTTTCTTCAACCTTTGCGGCAGACAAAATTTCAAGAGTTCGTTTCCAGACAATGGGTTATTATGGTAGTAACTTCAATTTATATGTTGACAACATCAAAATTGCACAGCGTATTGCAATTGCTCCCGATGCAAACGGAAACAGAGGCTGCTACTATGGTGCAGACGGTAGTGCCATTACAGCTCTTGACCCCGAAAACGTAACCTACAAAGCAAGACTTGTAAACAATGCTCCCACTGCCGAAAAAGTAACAATGTATTTTGCACTTTACAAAGACGACGGCACAGAGCTTGACGAAGTTAAGGTTAAAACCTACACCGTTAACTCCGGTGAATATGCAGATATCGAAGAATCCTTTGCAGGTCTTGGCGAAAAAGCTTATACCCACACAATTAAAACCTTCTACACAAGTGAAAACATGGTTACCCCTTACAGAAAAACCATGATTCCCGCTCCCGTTGCTCTTGAAAGTGCAACAAAATAATTCATATGAATAATTGGTGAATTGGAGTTTGTCGGTGAGTTTGCATGCAAACTCACCGAATGCAAAATGCAAAATTCAAAATGCAAAATTATTCAACTGTGTCATTTTGCATTCTACATTCTGCATTCTGCATTGTTCTGATTGGCTTGACAATCAGAACGATAAACTCCAATTTGCACGTATTTTTATTAAATAACAAAAAACAAATTCAAACTATCAACATCGGATATGTATTGCTTTTTATATGTATATGAATTTTTTCTTGACACATCTCAAAGCAAATGCAGAAGGTAATCTGGTGTATTATGGTCTGCTTTTGATGTATTAATATTTGCGACAACATATAAAAATATCCCCGTTAGGGAAGGTGTTTTGATATATGGAAAATATTATAGATTTATGTATGGGTATGAACATAGCTGACAGACTTGCGGGAAGCGCAAAAAATGTTTTTGTCTCCCTCATGGATTATGTACATGTGGCATTTGGTGACAATGTGGATTACGAAAGGCTTGCCGATGTTATTTTGTACTGCCCGGAGACACGGGATTATTTGTATAATACGCCCCCTCATGAAACACGATATATTAACGGTTCTCGCCCGGAACTTGAAAAAATAGTTGAAGAAATAACGAAAAACTGTTCCTGCGACCGAGAAAAAGTAATTGCATTTATGGTATTTATCCGGGATTTGCGCAAAAAATCTTACGGTTATGATTTCTTTTTTGGCGGCACTGAAGAGGAACTCATAAAAAAAGGCGAGCGCTATTGTGAACGAGTGGTAAGAATAATGTCTGCATTTTGTGAGATATCATCAATTCCGTGCCGTACTATACTTCATGTGTCCGGAGGACATCATACTTGTGAAGTATACATTGACGGAAAATGGGGATTTATTGATCCGAGATTTGCACTTTTTTATATTTCATCAGACGGGAATTTAATGTCGCTTGAAGAAATTGTTGAAAATCCCGATGTCATATATAAACAGCCGTCATGGGTTTATGAATATGCCTCGGATGAAGCTGATATAGAATTTATGTGCAATCAAAACCGAGATGTATATATGCGCAAATCTGAGATTCAATGCTATGGTGTATATTCTCTTGCAGACGCATATAGATATCATTTCAATTGGCTGCCAAGTGCAGCATTTCCCATAAAGGAAAGAGATGTTGTGTATGAATGTTTCAGCAAGGCAAGACTTGCGTACATAGCAGATACAGAACTTTATAAGGACGGAGTATGTATTTCATACAGTGAGTGATATATCAAATTCAAACCATAACATTCGGATATGGAGTCATTTTTTGTATTACAATAAGTGACACATATCCGTTTTTATTTTCTTCAATTTTGAACAGTGAAATTGCTTTATTTAGCAGTTAAAGACTGTTTTTACAAATTCATGCAGAATTAACAAAAAGTTTTTTGTTTTTTTTCATTGCAATGTGTGTGAAAGTGACACAATCTCGTAATTTTAGTCACATATTTCATAGACAATTGCAGGGGTTTTGATGTAAAATTTTGATATAATATTATTGGTGTTTCTTATTTATATACCATTCTTGATTTTAGATTGGTTTTAAACAGTTGCCGCGGCAAAATCTCACTGAATGAAAGGAGAAAAACAATGAAAAAAACATTATCGGTTTTTTTGGCTTTTTTAATTTTGTTTTGCGTACAAATCCCTTCATTCGCAGAAAAAAGTGAGACAAATTCGGCAGGCGATTTCGTTTTGGTTTTCGAAGAAGATTTTGAATCGGGAATTTTAAATCCCAAAGTATGGAGAACAAGCACAAAAACCGAAATTGTTGCCAAAGCCAATGCAGAAAATGCTCAAAACCTTGCAGCTGAACTTAAAAATGTGTGGGAAACGGTTGAAAATCCGGATGGCACAACGGAAAACACCTGCTATAATTCACAATTAAACATATTAAACGCATCGGCAAGATATCCCATAAACAGCAGATTCATTTATGAATATGACATTATGTACGGAGATGACATAGAAAAAATGACAGCAGCTCCGTCAATGTATATATATTGTAATGATAATTCCACGCTTTACGGCGAAGGCCTCGGAGCCATAACCTACAGCTCCAACAATGACGGCACGGGGGTGCTTTCCACAGCAGCCTCTCCTCAAACAAAAAAGACGGCAAAAATGACAGTCAACACAAATCAGTGGTATAATATCCGACTTGATGTTAATGTGGCGTGCAACACCTATTCGGTGTATGTTGACGGCAATCTTCTTATTTGTGATGACGGTTCAAAGGATTTTGATTTATACAATTATAGTTCAGAACGTAACAAAAACATAACTTTGGAAACATCGGCAGAGTACGCCGAAAAGGGTGGATATGTGGCACCGCTTTTTCAGACATCACGGTGGCATTCAACAAATATGACCTTGTGGATTGACAACATAAAATGTTACACAGAATTTGAAAGCATAATTTCAAACGGTGTTTCACTGTATGCAAAAAGCCATGTGTCCTATAAAAACGGCGAAAAAACAGTTTTGGAGGATGTCCCCTTTGAAGATGGAACAAAGCTTTATCTCCCTCTTGAATATCTCTGCACTGTTTTTGGAAAGGATGCCGATGTCATAGCGTCAAATGCAAATCCGGCATTTTTGCAGACAAAGGACAACACGATCTACATTGAGGCGAATGCCGCATCAGGTCTTTTGGGTCAAAAGATATACATAAATGACGGTTTTGTTTTTCTCGGTGATGATGCCGATAAGGTTGCGGGGGCAGACGATGAAACCCTCACCGAAATAATTCGCATGACAAAATATCAAAGACCTTCGGGTGATGAGATATACAATGCCATCGTTACGACTCACCCAAACAAAAATCATCCGCGCATCAATGCTACAGCCGAAAGCTTTGAATATCTCAAAGAACTGAATTTGACTGACGAATTTGCAAAAAAATCCATAGCACGAAGGCTTAGCGAAACAAATGCAATGCTAAACACCACTCCCGTTAAGCAGGCTTTTGAATCGGGTTCAATAAGGTTTGTTGACGACCATGTTGTGCTTAACCGAATCGAATGTCTCACTCTTTTCTACAAGCTCACCGGTGAAGAAAAATATGCCGAGCGTGCATGGAAAGAAATTGAGTGCGTTGCAAACTATACCGACTGGAACCCTCAGCACTATCTTGACACAGCAGTGTATACCGAAGCTTTTTCCTATGCCTATGACAGGCTCTATGATTGGCTCACAGAAGAGCAAAAAGAACTGATGAGAACGACCATAGTCGAAAAATCTTTGAAGGTTGCTCTCGGGGTATATCGCGGCGGATGGGATGATGAAGCAATTGAAGCTCTCAATCCGAGAACTTCATGGAAAACAAGTCCCTTTAACTGGAACGTTCACTGTAATCTCGGAACACTCATGGGTTGCTTTGCAATTTGTGATGATGTGGATTCCGACACACTCGAAAACATAATAAAACCGGTTATGGAATATGCCTTCCGTTCTCTTGAGGTTCACCTTGACGAATGGGCTCCCGACGGAGCATGGCAGGAAGGACCCGGCTACGGTCAGGCAACCCTCACTATGGATGTTAGACTTCTTGACCTCTTTGAAACAGCCCTTGGCAAAACTTATGGCTATGATAACATTCGGGGTATGATGGAAGCGGCATATTTTATGCACTATATGCAGGGTCCCTGCGGTACATTTAACTATTCCGACTCCGATCAGAATATGACTCCCCCTTTCAATTTCAGTTTTTATTATGCCAAGCACCTCGGAGAGTCGGGCTTGGGGGCAAAACGAAAAGAATATATAATCAGTCAGAACTATTCTTCCGTAACACCCCTTGAGCTTTTGTGGTACACTCCCGAAAGTTGCGAAGAAAACTTTGCAATGGGCGAAACCGACAAATATTTCAGACGTGGCGAGGTTGTAACAATGCGTACCTCGTGGGATGATAATGCCATGTTTGCAGGATTTCTTGCAGGGGATAACACTGCCGGTCACTCACAGCTCGACATCGGCACCTATGTTCTTGACTATCGTGGTGTCCGCTGGGCGACCGACCTTGGCTATGATCAGCTTTCCTACACAACCCTCGGCGATCATCAAACCTATCCTGCAAGGGCAGAAGGTCACAACACAATTGTGATAGACCCCACAGCTTACGGTGTCAACCCCGACGAAGACGGGTGGGGGATATTTAAAGAAGATAACTTTGATGATGTTGAAATAGGTGATTATCCTCCGGGATATTCAATTAACGAATCAACAAACGTAAACGGAAAAACGGGAAAAGTAAGAGTGGAAGCTGTTCCCACTGCTTCAAACCCCGAAAACCGTGCCATAAGAATGAACTGTCCGGCTGAAGGCTGGGATGATTTAAACGCTCAGTGCTATGTTCAGCTTCCGTTTTCCGAGCCCTATCCGTCAAACGGAATAAAAATCAAATTTAAGATTATGCCCGAAAAGGCGACAAACACAATTTCGGGCGGAACAATGTACGGGCATGATGCAGAGGGCAACCTCAATCACACACAGTTTGTTCATTTTGATAAAAACGGAAACATAAACGCCCGGAAGGGAACAGAGTTTGTGGCTGTGAAGGACTACACAATGAACACATGGTATGATGTGAGCATTACCATAGATTTCACATCACAGACCTATGACCTGTATATTAACGATACGCTCCTTTGTGAAAACTACAGCTACGGTGCCGATATATCAGACCTTTCTAACTACAGATGGCAGTTTTCGGGCTATGAAACAAAGGCGGTTTTGGATGACATAAGATTTTCGGCTCATCCAAATGACAGCGAGAGTGTGAAAACCTCCATAAGACGCTATGACCAAAATAAAAATGCAATTGCTTATATCGACAGATTTCAATCATCGCAAACTTCAGCCTTTGCCATAACCGATATGACCGATGCCTACAAAGATTCGGCACATTCGGCAAAAAGGGGAGTATATCTCGACAAATACAGAAATGTGTTTGTTGTGAAAGATGAGATTGAAGCCAAAGAGATAAGCGACATTTATTGGTTCTCTCACAGTGCAATTGCCGATGTGGATATAAAGGTGAACGAAGACGGCAAAAGCGTTATTCTCACATCAAAGAAAAACAACAGCCGCATGTGGATTCAGCTTCTCTCCAATGTGAATGCAAGGTTCGAAATTTTTGATGCTGTTCCGCTTCCGGGTTCGCCAAATCCCTCCGGTCAGACCAAAATGGAAAAGTTTCACAAATTTGGTTTGAAGCTCGAAGGAGTTGCGAAGGCAGACATTGCTGTTGCCTACATCCCTCTGAGAGACGGAGCAGATGCTCCCGAATATATTCCGTCTGTAGCTTCACTTGACAGTTGGGAGTTAAACAGTGTGACTCTTCCTGATATTCAGGCGGATGTATCTGAACCATATGGTTTTTATGATTACAACTCAAACCCGGTTACATTTGCAACTAGCTTTAATTTTACATATCGTGCTTCAATTTATAACAGAACAGATACACAAAAAACTCTTCACCTTGTCATTGCTGCCTATGATTCTCTCACAAACACCATGACAGGGCTAAAGGTTTTCGATGTTACTTTAGAACCGGGCAAAACCGTGCCTGTTTCAAAAGACATCAATTCGCTTTTTGAAGCCGACGACAACACGGTTATAAAAGCGTTTTACATAGAAGACATCAGTTCAATGAAAATGTTGCCTGAAGAGTCGCTAATGCCTTATTCTGCGGCAACAGTTCAATAAACGAAAGGAGATAGACAATGAAAAAATCATTATCAGTTTTTTTAGCCTTTTTGCTCCTCATTTGTGTGCAGATTCCTGCATTTGCCGAGGGCGATGACAAAGATGTTACAACCGGTCCGGTTCTTATTTTTGAAGAAGATTTTGAATCGGGCGCTCTCAATCCCAAGGTGTGGAGAACAAACACAAGAACAAAAGTTGTTACCAATCCCCATGGAGACAATGACCAAAACCTTGCGGCAGAGCTTAAAAACGTGTGGGAAATGGTTGAGCAGGCAGACGGCTCAATGAAAAACACCTGTTTTAATTCACAGTTAAACATTGGTGCTAACTCTGCAAGATATCCCATAAACCACAGATTTATCTATGAATATGACATTATGTATGGCTCCGACATAGATAAAATGACAGCAGGACCGTCAATGTATATGTATAAATCCGATAACGCAACACTTTACGGTGAAGGCTTGGGAACAGTGACCTACACCTCCAACAAAGACGGCACCGGTGTGCTTTCGGCAAGCGGCGTAAGCGAAACAAAACAGAAGGCAATAATGAATGTTAACGCAAATCAGTGGTACAAAATCAGACTTTATGTGAATGTATCGGAAAACACCTATTCGGTGTGTGTTGACGGTGTGCCCCTTGTTTGTGATGACGGTTCATCAAAATTTGAATTTTACAATTATGCCTCGGACCGTAACAAAAACATCACTCCCGAAACATCGGCAGTATATGCCGAAGAAGGCGGTTTCGCTTCTCCGCTTTTCCAGACATCCCAGTGGCATTCAACAAACATGACCTATTGGATTGACAACATAAAATGTTTTACCGATTCTCTTCTTGCTTTTGAAAGCTCTGTTCCCGAAAAAGATGCCGAAGGTGTGAATCCTTTTGAGCCCATAACTGTTTCCTTCAAAGGAAGTGTTTCGGAATGCAGCTTTGAAATTGACGGTGAAAGCGTGGATGAAAGCCTTGTGGAAAATCTTGGCAACGGAAAATTCAGCTTTACTCCCGAAACTCCTCTTGACTGGGGCAAAGAGTGCACCGTAAAAGCATCGGCAAAGAGCTTATACGGCGAAGAGATAAGCGAGGAAATATCCTTCACTGTTATGGAACAGCCCGATTCGTATGTTCGCCTTGTCGGCTACTATGACGAAAACGGTGAAAAGCTTGACAGTTTGCAAAGCGGAATGGTTAGTGCAAAGCTAAACTTCATGCAAAAGGTTAATTCAAAATATACCTACATCATTTGTCTCTACAAAGAGGTTGACGGTTTTTCCGAGTTGGTTAAGGCAACATGCGGCGAAATCGAAACCACCGAGGCACAGCTTGAAAAAACAGTCAGTGTTAATGTTGAAGATGCCGAGAACTGTTATATCAAGGTTTGTGTTTTGGACGGCTTAACAAACAGAAATCCCTATGCGCCATCACTGCGCTATGGATTTACAACACTTAAGTAAAGGAGGATACACATGAACGCTAAAAGATTGATTGCGGCTTCTCTTGCATTTTTAATTGCTTTCCCTGCAATAAACTTTTCGGCAAACAGCCAAAAAGCATATGCCGCAGACAGTGAAATCGGCTTTACCGAGGATTTTGAAAGCTTTAAATCGGGCGAAGCACCATCGGGCATTTTTCAGGTTTCAAAATCCGGTGATTCCGACGTGGCAGTTGTGGAAAAGCCTTCAAAAGACGATAAAAGTCTTTATCTTCGCAATTTCTCCGAAGGTAATGCCACAATAGAAACCCCGGTTTCAAACCCCGACAACATTCCTCTTACATTAAATTTCAATTTTATGCTTTCTTCTGCAGACACTCTTTCTTTTCCGACAGTGTATGATTCACAAGGAAACAAATGTGACATTTTAAAAATCACAAACGGTGTTTTGGAAATCGACGAAAAAAAGGTTGACATCGCATTAAGCAAATGGCACACGGCAGAAATAAAATTTAATTTTGAAAAAAATTATTTCCGTTTCACTCTTGACGGCGAAGAAGTGACAAGAAGAGCTCTCATGGATGTAAAAGAAATTTCAAAGCTTGAATTTTCACTCCAGAGCACAAGAGCGGGAATCTATCTTGATGACATTCATCTCTATGTTCCCACAAGCGATTCAAACGCCGAATGGTGGCCGTCATACATGTACTTTCCTCAGGCAATATATGACGAAGCAGACGATGTGCTCTTTGGCGCACTTGCAATGTATGCCGAAAGTAACGTTGCCTACATGGACGGTGTGAAGCTCATCACCAATGTTGTTCCAAAGGAAATTGACAAAAAAATGTTTGTTCCTCTGCGTTTCACCGCTGAAAATATGGGTGCAGATGTGGTTTGGAACCCTGCCGACGGTTCGGTTAACGTTACATATTTCGGCAAAAACATTCTTGTTAAACCTGCAAGCGCCGAGGCAACAGTTGACGGCGAAACAAAAGCTCTTATATCCGATGTAAGAGTGATTGACGGTTCAACCTACATTCTTGCCGAGGATATTGCAGCACTTATGTCCGAACCTGTGTATGTTGAAGACGGATTTGTGTATATGTGTGCAGATTCAAAATATCTTCTTGCGGCAGATGATAGAACAAAAGAAGAGGTTATTCACAGAGTAAAATACTACCGTCCATCGGGTGATGAAGTGTATAACAATCTCATAAGCACTCATCCAAACAAATCTCACCCCAGAATCATGGGTACAAAAGCAGATTTTGAAAAGCTCAGTTACCTCTGGCAAAATGATGAGTTTGCAAAATCGGCTCTCGATTCTCTCAAACTCAAAGCCGATTCAATGATTCCCACAACTCCCATAAAGCAGGCATATGAATCGGGTTCAACAAGACTTTTGCAGGACGATGTTTTGCTCAAACGTGTTGAATATCTTTCGTTTATCTACTACCTCACAAAAGATGAAAAATATGCCAAACGTGCCTGGAACGAAATCGAATGTCTTTCGGGCTACACCGATTTTAACCCTCAGCACTATCTTGACACCGCAGTTTACACCGAAGCCTGTGCCTATGCCTATGACTGGCTCTATGACTGGCTCGATGAAAACCAAAAAGCAACCATCAGAGAAATGATTATCGAAAAATCCTTAAAGGTTGCTCTCTATGTATACAGAGGCGGCGGTGATGACGAAGCAATAAAGGCTCTCAATCCCCGTATGGGTTGGTGTTACAATGCATTCAACTGGAACATTCACTGTAACCTCGGCACACTTCTTGGTGCTTTTGCAATTTGCGATGATGTTGACGAAGATACTTTAAACAACATCATAAAACCCATCATGGGTTATGCTTTCCGTTCGTTGGAACTTCACTTTGACGAATGGGCTCCCGACGGTGCATGGCAGGAAGGTCCCGGCTACGGTCAGGCAACCCTTTCGATGGATGTTCAGTTCCTCGAAATGATAGCCGATGCCCTCGGAACAGATTATGGCTATTCCAACATCAGAGGTATGAGAGAAGCAATCTATTTCTTCTACACGGTTCAGGGACCTCAGGGCACCTTTAACTATGCCGATGCCGACCAGATTATGAATCCCCAGTTTGTTTTCAGCTTCTGGATGGCAAAACAGCTCAATGAAAAAGGTGTTGGTGCAGAACGTGTTCAGACCATAAAAGATACTTTCTACACAGGTCTCACACCTCTCGATATGCTCTATTATGACCCTGCATACTGTGACGGCGAGCTTTCTTCCATGGAGCTTGACAAATATTTCAGAAAGAGCGAAGTTGCTTCAATGCGTTCATCATGGCGTGATGACGGTATGTATGTGGGCTTCCTTGCAGGTGACAACAAAGCTCCTCACTCACAGCTCGATACAGGAACCTATGTTCTTGACTGGAACAATGTCCGCTGGGCAACAGAGCTTGGTAAAGATCCCATTTCCTACACAACCGACGGCAATCAGCGTACCTATCCCGCCCGTGCCGAAGGTCACAATACCATTGTAATTGACAACACTCCCTATGCAACATTTGTTGACGAAGACGGCTGGAGCTCATTTATCCATGACACCTATGATGATATGGATATAGGCATTAAACCTCTCGGTTACACCGTTACCGAAACAGTTCCTTTGAATCAGGTTGGCGGAAGTGCAAGGGTTGATTGGGAAAATCCCGACGAAGAGAGCGGCAACAAAGTTTTAAGAATCATTTGTCCTCAGGCGGGTTGGGGCGAAGCAAACACCGGTGCTCATGCAAACATTCAGTTTGAAGCACCTCGTCCGTCAAATGCAGTTGAGGTATCATTCAGAATAAAACCCGAAATAAACACAAACACCGTAAGCCTCGGTACAATCTACGGCGATGACGGCACCGGTGCAAGGGGTCATATGAGTTTTGGTTGGTTTGACAAAGACGGAAATGTCAAGTTGTCCAACGGAGGCACAAACACAAGTGTGATGCGTTATGGAATGAACACTTGGTATGACGTGAAATTTGTTGTTGATTTCAAAGCACAGAAATATGATGCTTACATAAACGGTGAACAGGTTGCTTCAAAATTCGGATTCCCGGCAGCGATATACGATATTATGACCTACCGTTGGCAGTATTCCGGCCATGTGACAAAGGCTGCAATTGATGATGTAAAATTCAGAGCACATCCCGATGACATGGAATGTGTTGCAAGCGTAAAAAGAAAATATGACCAATATGAGCTTGGTGCGGCATACATCGATAAATTCGTTTCAAAACCCCGTGGTGCCTATGCCATTACCGACATGACCGAAGCCTACAAAGGCTGGGCTGATTCGGCAGTGAGAGGTGTAATGCTCACCAATGACAGAAGTGCATTTGTTGTCCGTGACGAAGTGAAAGCAAGTGCAAAGAGCGACATCTACTGGTTCAGCCATTCGGTTATTGAAGATATTGATGTTGCAATCAATCCCGACGGAAAGAGCGCAATTCTCACTTCAAAGAAAAACGGAAGCAGAATGTGGGTTGGAATCATTTCCGACACCGATGCAAAAATGGAACTTCTCGACACCACTCCCTTAGAGGGTTCACCAAATCCGGAAACTCAGACAACAAGATTCAAATTCCAAAAAATCGGAATCAAGTTTGAAGGCGTTGACGGAATTGAACTTTCTGTTGCATATGTTCCGCTCTCTCACGGTCAGAATGTTCCCGATTTTATACCCGAAGCACTCTCTATTGCAGAGTTTGACATCCCCGACGGCGAAATTCCAAAAGCGGACACTATCACCGTAGACGGCAAACAGATTGACGGCTTTGACCCCGCTCAGACAGTTTATAACGTTCTCATTGAAGAAGGCGAGACAATTCCTGTTATCGGTGCAAGCTACAACGGCAAAGCAGTAAATGTTTCGCAGGCAACCTCACTTCCCGGCAGTGCAAGCTTCACTCTTGAAGCCGAAGGCGGTTCAAAGGTTACCTACAATGTTAACGTAAGCGTGAGACAGGTTGTTAAAACCACAATTCAGGGTTATCCCATAACCGAAGACAACATTCTCACAAGCTCAATTCAGCAGCCCGAAAATCCGCCTAAGGCAACAATTGACGGCGACAATCAGACACGCTGGGCGGCTGAGGGTTATGACGAATGGATTATCTATGATTTCGGTCAGCAAAGAGCATTCTCCAAGCTTGACCTTGGCTGGTATAAGGGTGAAACAAGAAAATACACCTTTAAGATTGAGCTTTCCTCCGATGCCGTTAACTGGACAACAGTGTTTGACGGAACCAACAGCGGCACAACAGGCGAACCCGAAACCTACAGCTTTGACACAATTAACGCCAGATATCTCAGAATCATAGCATACGGTAACAACGAAAATCTGTGGAACAACATCGCAGAGGTAAGATAAGGAGGTACAGAATGAAGAAAATAATTTCAATATTACTATGTTTGATGATGCTTTCTGTCACCGTCTTTGCTTCTCCCGCGGCAGATGTTGACAGTGAACTTCGCACCGTCAGCGTTTCGGGAATATCCGAAACCAAAAACGGACTTGTTTCTGTTATTATTCTTGCTCCCACCAAAGGAGAGGGTGATGTTATCAATCCTCCGAAAGATATGACAGAAATAACCTATGAAAACCTTGTTTCAAACTCGACAATGATTGCAGAGCTTGAAACTGATGATTCGGGAAGCTACAAGGGAGACTTTCGTCTCCCGGCTTCCTCACCGTCGGGCAAATACTATGTGTATGTTTCCGGCGAAGATGCTTTCTATTTTTACTATGCCAATGCCGCAGAAGTGGCAGAGTGCATTTCGGCAGTTCAAAATGCTTCCGAGGACAAAGTAGGGGAGGTTCTTTTCACCTACACTGTTTCAAAAGAAATTTTAGGCCTCAAATTGGATGGCGACTATGCCGAGTTTTCCACATCGGCAAACAAGATTATGTATGAATTTAAAGAAGATTCAAAACCCGAGACAATTGCCGATATAAAATCAGCCTTTGAAAAAGCTGTTGAAGCCGCAAAATATCTTGAATCGGATGCAGAAGGCATTGTAGAAGCAATTGAGGCAAATCTTCTCGGCAACACTTTTGCCGATGAACTCTCTGCCGAGGAAATTGCCAAAATGTTCGAAACCGTGAGAGACGGAGGCAAGCTCCCGTCAAAAGACTATGCAGATTATATTGCTCTCACACTCAGAAAAGCATCGGCTCTTGTGGCAATCAACTCAACCACAAGAGGTGCAATGACATCTGTTTTGGAAGAGTATAACGATGTTTTGAAACTTGACCTTGACGGTGACTATGAGAAATTGGAAAAAAATGCAGTTAACAAAAAGCTTGTTGACAAAAATTTCAAAAGCATCGAAGCTGTTCAGGATGCATTTGACGATGCGGTCAAAGCTACCAAAAAGTCCGAAAGCTCAACCGGTTCGGGTTCGGGCTCGGGTTCAGGTTCCGGTTCGGGTTCATCTCACACAAGAGTTGAAGTAAGCCCCGACTACACCGCACCCGATGTGACAGATATTACAGCTCCATCTGCATTCACCGATCTTTCGGATGCCGAGTGGGCAAGAGAATATATCACTTCTCTTGCAAATGCCGGCATTGTAAACGGTGTCGGAGGCGGAAGATTTGAACCCATGAGAAGCGTTACAAGAGAAGAATTTTTGAAAATGCTCCTCACTGCATCGGGAATCACTCCTGCATATTCTTCGGCATCCTTCAGTGATGTTGAAAGCGGTGCATGGTATGCGTCATATGTTCTCTGGGCATCGGAAAACGGCATTGTAAACGGCATCGGTGACGGCAGATTTGGCATTGGTGATGCAATCACCCGTGAACAGATGGCTGTTATGACCGTTAAAATGCTCGAATATCTTGGCAAATCCTATGAAAACGGCTCCGTATCATTTGCCGATGAAGCTTCTGTTTCCGATTATGCAAAAGAAGCTGTCGGCAAAATGGTAAAAGCAGGCATTCTTTCGGGTATGCCCGACGGCACCTTCGCTCCAAAAGCTAATCTCACAAGAGCGCAGGCGGCTAAAGTAATTTATATGGTAAAGGCTGGTGTTGTAAATGACTAAAAAAATTCTTGCATTGATAGTTGCTCTAACAATTTGTCTGTCTTTTACAGCTCAGGTTACGACCTTTGCTTCATCTTCACCCGTTGAAGCCATGTCAATGCTTGATGCTTTGAACATAGGTGATTTCACATCGGCAGATAAAACAGTCACACGCGGTGAGTTTGCAGGCGCAATTTCAGATATTATAAACTATAATAACCGTCCTGCTCCCAAAGACGGACATTTTTCCGATGTTGGAGCATCAAATCCCCACAGTGGCGCAATATACAGCATTTCCGACATGAAAATCATCTCCGGTTATGCAGACGGCTCCTTTGGAGCAAATGACCCGGTTTTGTTTGACCATGCAGTAAAGATGCTTGTTTCCACTCTCGGCTATGATGTTTATGCCAAAAATTATGGTGGCTATCCCACCGGATATTTGAGAGTTGCACAGGAAAAAGACATCCTTTCGGGCGTTTCGGCAAAAAGCGGAGAGGCTCTCAGTCAGGGCGATGCGGCAATTCTTGTTGCAAACGCTCTTGATGTTGATGTTCTCATTCAGACAGCTTTTGGCGATTCATTTGTTTACGAAGCCTTTGAAGGCAGAACTCTCCTCACGGAATATGCCAAAATCAAAAAGGTTGAAGGCATAATTTCCGACAACGGCATAACATCACTTCTTGGCGAAACAAAAACAGCTCCCGGAAAAGTAATAATTGACGGTGCTGCCTATGACGAGGGTAACTCGGGTGCTTCACATTATCTTGGTTACAATGTCAGTGCATATGTTTCCGATTCGAAAAACGGTTCGAATGAAATTGTATATCTTAATCTTTCCGATGAGATTAATGTGGAGGTTATTCTTGCAGAGCGTCTTTTACCCGATGACGAAAACTTTACCATGAAAAACATTGTTTATGAAGATGTCTACGGTGAAATTGCAAAAGCAAAGATTGACCCTGAAGCAGATTTCATCTACAACGGCAAAGCACATCCCGACGTAACGGCGGATGATCTTTCTCTTGAATTTGGTAAGATTATTCTTATTGATAACGACGGAAATAACAGATATGAGGTTGTGTTGATTGAAGAATCAAGAATATTTGCGGTTTCGGGTACAAATGTCAGCAAAAATGTTGTCTATCCCTTTGGAGGAAGTGCACTTATTCTTGACACCGATTATGAAGCAAAAATCTATCGGGACGGTGTAGAATGTACCATCGATGCCCTTTCACAGTGGGATGTTGTTAATGCCGAAATAAGCCTTGACGGTTCGGTTATCATCCTCAGAGCTTCATCAAAAAAGCTCAGCGGAGTGGTGGACAGCTACATTAGTTCAACAAATACAGTTTCCGTAAACGGTAAATACTATCATGTTAACACCGATGAGCTTATGGAAAGAATCACTCTTGGCAAAAGCTATGAGTTCTGCATGGACATAAACGGTAATATTGCCGATATCAGAAGCTTGGTTATTACAAATGAAAAAGTCGGAATTCTCATGGCGGCAAAACGTACTTCGGGTTTAAGCTCCGTAATCAGAGTAAAAATTTTCACCTCCGACGGACTGGTGGAGATTTACAATCTTTCTGAAAAAGCATCAATTGACAATGTAAACTCAAGAACTCCCGAAGAAGCCGAAGCATATCTTGGTGCTGATTCAAGCTCCATAAAATACGGAATAATTTCCTATAAGCTTAACAGCGACAATGAAATCATTGAAATCAAGAGTCCTTCTGCGGCACAAAACGAAAGTGACCTTAAACTTGATTATACAACAGGATCGAGCAAGATTGCATACAGTGGATATCAGTTTTCTCTTGGCGGAAAGGTTGTTATGGATACAAACACAAAGGTGTTTAAGCTTCCGCAGGATCTTACCGATGATGACCGTTATATGATTTCAAACAGAAACTCATTCCTTCATGAAAAACAATATTCATTCAGTGCATACTCCATAGGCGAAGACCGTGGTTTTGCCGATTACATTGTCTACAGCGACACACTCGGTGCAACCTATACATCAGCCGAAACACCGATTATAATTTCCGAAATATCAAGTGTTCTTGATATTGACGGTATGCCTACCCAGGCTCTTAAGGGATATAATCAGGACGGCAAAGTTGAATACAGTGCCGAAACAAACGGAATGTTTGATGAATTAAAGCCCGGTGACATAATCAGATGTCTTGTAAATGACAAGAGCGAAATTTTGAATTTTGAGATTATTCTTGATATCGACACCATGGAGCTGAATTCTGCCATAACCACAAATGCCGACAAATTTACGGGTGCTCCCCGTTTTACCACCTTTGATGTATACAAAAAAGTCGGTGATGTATTCACTCTGTCAAGACAAGAGCTGACCAATGATGTGAACGAGTCAACTTTAAACACCGAAAAAATGGTTTATAACAAACAGAAGATATATGTTTTTGATGCCGATGAAAAAGAAACTGTAACTGCCGGCACGGTAAATGATATCTTTGACTATAAATCTGTAGGGGAAGATTGTTCAAAAATCTTTGTTTATTCACACTACGGCAGTCTTAAAATGATAGTTGTTTATGAATAATAAAAACCCAGAATATCACAGATAAGAAAAAGAGGGCGTTGCCTCAATTGAGTGAAAAATCACTTATTGAGACACGCCCTTTTCTAAAGCTGGTGATCGGACTTGAACCGACGATCTATTGATTACGAATCAATTGCTCTACCGACTGAGCCACACCAGCACGTATACTCAGCACCCAATTATTATACTCTAAAACTGTGATTAAGTCAAGAGAAAAAAATAAAAAACTCATTTGTTCTGTTTGTTGTATTAATCGTTACAATTTCCACTTTAAGTAGATACAATTCCTGTGAAGAATTTGTCGCACTCACATTAAAGTAGGTTTACAAAATCATGCCATCGTTGTATAATAAAATGTGTGTCTGTTTTACATATTTTGAATCGAGGTGCAATTGATCATGACACAGGCAGCCATTGGTAAAACAATAGCAAACCTCAGAAAAGAAAGAGGACTTACTCAGAATAATCTTGCTTCTATTCTGGGAATCAGTAATAAAACGGTAAGCAAATGGGAGAGCGGTCTCGGATATCCTGAGATTACACAGTTTCCTGCATTGGCAAAGCTGTTTAATGTAACAGTTGATTATATTATGAACAGCGGCGAAGACGGATTGTGCTGGCGGGGAATATTCTTATTGATAATGTTAAAATTATTGATCAGTATCCTAAGGAGACGATGCTTTCTAACATAAAATCGTCCTCCAGATCGGTAGGGGGATGTGTTCCGAATACTGCAATAGATATTATGAAAATTGATGATACAATGAGTATCAGTGTATGCGGTATGGTTGGTGATGATGACAATGGAAAGTATGTTGTTGAACAGATGAAAGGATACGGCATTAACACGAGTGGCGTTAGAATTTCAGGAGAATTGCCCACAAGTTACAGTGATGTTATGAGTGTTGAGTCAAATGGTGTGAGAACCTTTTTTCATGATCGTGGTGCTAACAGAATTTTTGCAGCATCCGATATTAATGTTGATTCACTAAATTGTCGTATTTTCCATATAGGATATATTCTGCTTCTTGATGAGCTTGATAGAGACAATGCAAAGTACGGAACAAATATGGCTGAGTTGCTTGCTAAAGTTCAGGCAAAAGGTATAAAGACTTCCATCGATGTTGTCAGTGATACTTCAGAAAGATTTCGTCAAAAGGTAGTGCCTGCCTTGAAATATTGTAATTATGCAATAATGAATGAAACAGAGGGGGCAGGAGTATCGGGACTTACTCTTAGAAATGACGACGGTAGCATAAATGCTGAGAATATTAAGAAAACACTTGAAATGTTTATTGAATACGGAGTCGATGATGTTGCTGTGATTCATTGCCCTGAAGGCGGTTTTGCTCTGGAAAAAAACGGGAATTTTGCAGCAGTTCCGTCATTGAGACTTTCTTCCGATTACATAAAAGGCAGTGTCGGAGCCGGTGATGCATTTTGTGCGGCATGCCTGTACTGTCTTTATAAAGATATCGATATTAAAACCATGCTTGAGATTGCATCATGTGCGGCGGCTTGCAATTTAAGTGCGAGTGATTCAATCAGCGGTATGAAGCCTATCAGTCAAATTTTGAAAATGAATAAAGAAATGAAACGACGTAATTTTTAAAAATACCTCCTGCGGTTTTATCCGTAGGAGGTATTTTTAAAATATAATGTTAATTGCACTTTTTATTACTTCGAAATTAAGGTTTGATTCTCCGATATACCTTTCGCCGTCAAGAGACCAGGTTGTGTTTTCGGGGACTTTGATATTGAGCTTGCTTGCTTTAAAGGATTCAAAACAGTCACATGAAAAATCAGAATTTAAAGCTCCCATAATTATTCTTATGAGGTCTGACGGACCTTTGGGCTTTTTGACAAAACAAACTTCGAAAAGACCGTCATTAAACTCAACAAGTGTTTCTTTTATATGTACAAGTCCGCCTATAGAAGTGGTATTTGCCAACGCTCCGAAAATATAATCATCTTCGTAAATTTCACCGTCGTGTTCAATGATTGCGTGACACGATTTGATTTTAGCAATATCTTTAATACCTGCAAGAACATATGCCAGGTGACCAAGGAGTTTCTTCATATTACGTGATGTATTATATGATACAGCGGTAAAAACTCCAAATGATGCAATGTAGTTAAAGTAAGTCCCGTTTAAACAACCAATATCGGTGGGATGACTTTCTCCGTTTATAGCCCTTAGCGTTGCTTCTTTTATATCCTGCGACAATCCCATGCTTTTGGCATAGTCATTGGTGCTTCCTGAAGGTATATAACCAAGGCCAATATTGCCGTTGACTCCGGCAATGCCTGAAACGGTTTCGTTTAAAGTGCCGTCACCTCCGGAACATACTATAATATCATACATGTTGCTAAGGCATGCTTCAGAAGCAAAAGTCGTTGCATCTCCGGCTTTTTGAGTTATTTTTACCGTAACCTGACAATCATTTTGTGACATAATATTTATTATATCAAAGAGCATGGTTTTGCCCTTGAGTTTTCCGGAATTCGGATTTATAATCAGTAAAACATTTTTCATAATTTTTACCTCATGTATGTGTTTTGTATAATTATATTATATTTGTACGTTTTTGTCAAACATTAAGTCATATATTTATAGTCTGACATTGACTTTTTATTACATTTGTGCTATTATGATAAAGTATATATAAATATGATTTCTTGGATATTTATGTATATAACCTTAACTGCCAACACTTCAAAATTGTTGGTAAGGCTGAATACGTTAACGAAATGATTGCAGAAAGGGTAGGTTTTTGTGATATATCCAATAAAAACCGTTCCTGTATTCAAACAATATATATGGGGCGGTAATACACTTGAAACAAAATTCGGCAAGAACATTCCCGACGGTTTTGCCGCTGAAAGCTGGGAGATATCGTGTCACAGTGATGGACTTTGTACTGTTGCAAACGGCGAACACAAAGGGAAGACGCTCAGAGAGGTTGTTTTTTCAAATCCTGCTCAAATGCTCGGAAAAGACAATGCCGATGAGTTCCCGCTGCTTGTTAAGCTCCTTGATGCAAAAGACAAACTTTCCGTTCAGGTACATCCCGACAATGAATTTGCCGCAAAGCATGAAAACGGAGAGCTTGGGAAGACAGAAATGTGGTATGTTGTTGATGCCAAACCCGGCGCGGTGCTTGTGTATGGTCTTAAGGAAGGCGCAAATGAAAAAATGCTTGAAGAAGCAATTAATAACGGAACTTTAGAGGAACTCCTAAACTATGTCCCGGTAAAAAAGGGCGATTCATTCTTCATTCCGGCAGGAACAATTCATGCCATATGTGATGGACTTCTTATTGCGGAAATCCAACAGAGCTCAAACACTACATACAGGGTCTATGACTATAATCGTATCGATAAAGACGGAAACAAAAGGCCTCTTCATACACAAAAAGCTGTACAGGCAACCAAATATGATTTTTCACATTCTTGTTCTGATGCGGGCAAAACTGAAATGATTGATGGCGGCACAATGAAGATTCTTGCGCAGTGTGAATATTTTAGCGTTATAAAATATGATGTAGAAACAGAAATTGAAATTCAAAAACCGACTTCAAAATTTGAAATGCTTGTTTGCACCGAGGGCAAAGCAGTCATAAAATATGATGACGGTGAGGAGATAATAACCGGCGGAGATAGCTTTTTTATCCCTGCTGCAATGAAAAATTACAGAATATGCGGCTTGGCGGAAATACTGCGAAGCTTTGAATAAATATATTATCAGGAGGTAAATATAATGAATATACAAAATGCACTTGCAGACAGAGTTACAGCTCTTAAGGCATCGGCAATCAGAGAAATTTTTAAACTTCTGGGTAAACCCGGAATTATTTCTTTCGCAGGTGGTATTCCTTCACCTGAGCTTTTTCCCACTAAAGAATGGGGAGAACTTATGAAGGATATATTTGATACAGAAGGGTCAAAGGCGCTTGTATACGGAGTTACTGAAGGGTACGCTCCTCTTGTTGAAATTGTTGACGATATCAACAGTAAAAATGGTGTCGGCAAGGATTTTGACAGAACTATAATTACTACCGGTGCTCAGCAGGGCATAGATTTACTTTTGAAATCTATGATTAATGAGGGCGATGGTGTAATTTGCGAAGATCCGAGCTTTATCGGAACACTCAACTCCATCCGTTCATACCGTGCGACTCTTCATGGCGTTGCAATGGATGAATGCGGTATAAGAACCGACCTTGTTGAAGAGATACTTAAAGAAAACAAAATAAAGCTTATCTACACAATTCCCACATTCCAAAATCCAACCGGCATCACTCAGACCGTTGAACGCAGAAAAAAGCTTCTGGAGCTTGCAGAAAAATATGATTGCTATATCCTCGAAGACAATCCCTACGGCGATCTTCGTTTTAAGGGTGAGGTTGTTCCGACAATTAAATCCATGGACACAAACGGACGTGTAATTTATGTGGGATCATTTTCAAAAACCCTTTCTCCCGGACTTCGTGTAGGATTTATCACCGGACATCAGGCGATAATTGACAGAGTAATTGTGTGCAAGCAGGTAAATGATGTGCATACTCCGCTCATCAACCAGATGCTTGTTGAAAGATACATAAAGAATTATGACTTTGATGCACATATTCAGAAAGGGTGCGATTTATACGGTCATAAGTGTGCTCTTATGTTAGAATGCATGGATAAGTATTTCCCGGAAAATGTTACATACACACGCCCCGAAGGCGGTATTTTCCTTTGGTGTACAGTTCCTGAAGGAATTGACACACAGCCCATTTTCAAAGAGTGCATCGACAATGGAGTTGCATTTGTTCCCGGAAGCACATGCATGGTAGATATTGAGGCTCCGAGCAACTGTTTCAGACTAAACTATTCAACCATGCCCGATGATAAAATCGAACAGGGAATAAAGATTATCGGTGAAGTTCTTGCCAAATATGTATAATAAAACTCAAGGAGTATTACAATTATGAACGATAAACCAATTATTTTTTCCGGAATTCAACCTACCGGATGTATCACAATAGGGAACTATCTCGGAGCTTTAAAAAACTGGGTTGAACTTCAGCATGATTACAATTGTATTTTTTCTGTTGTAGATCTTCATTCAATAACAGTGCGTCAGGATGCAGTTGCTCTCAGAAAAAGATGTATGGATTTCCTTACACAGTATCTTGCTTGCGGAATCGATGGTGAAGAAAACATTGTGTTTTTCCAGTCCCACGTATCGGCACACGCAGAACTGTCATGGATTCTTAACTGCTTTACATATATGGGCGAACTTAACCGTATGACTCAGTTTAAGGATAAATCAGCCAAGCATGCTGATAATATAAATGCAGGATTATATACATATCCTGTTCTCATGGCAGCGGATATTTTGTTGTATCAGACAGATCTTGTTCCTGTGGGTATAGACCAGAAACAGCATCTTGAACTGTGCCGCGATATCGCAATTCGATTTAATGGTGTATACGGAGATGTATTCAAAATCCCTGAAGGCTATATTCCAAAGGAAGCTGCAAGAATAATGAGTCTGCAGGATCCAACTTCAAAAATGAGTAAATCAGATCCAAATGTAAATGGATTTATTTCGATACTTGATGAGCCGGATACCATAAGACGAAAATTTAAACGTGCAGTTACCGATTCAGACGGAGAAATTGCATATCGCGAGGGCAAAGATGGCATTAACAATCTTCTTAATATTTATTCTGCTGTAACCGGTCAGAGTGTTGATCAGAGTGTAAATGAATTTTCAGGTCTCGGATACGGTGTACTTAAAGAACGTGTTGCAGAAGCAGTGATTGAAGAACTGCGTCCCATGCAACAGCGTTATGCTGATCTTTCCAAAAATAAAGATTATATAAATAAAATTTATACCGAGGGTGCAAAGCGTGCATCATATATGGCGGTCAAAACCCTGAGAAAGGTCCATCGCAAACTTGGTTACGTTGACAGATAAAAATAGGAGGTAAAAATATGGATATAAAGAATCTTGTTTTTTGTTTTTCTGTGGCCTTTGCAATTTCCCTTGCAGCTACACCTCTTGTAAAAAATCTGGCATACAAAATCGGAGCTATTGATGTCCCCGATGAAGAGCGCAGAGTTCACAAAAAGCCAATTCCCAGACTTGGCGGACTTGCAATATTTTATGGATTTTTGATTGCTCTGCTTTGCTTTGCCAATCCAATTGACAATCAAACTCGTGGTTTGATTATCGGTTCACTTATTATTGTCGGAGTAAGTATTATTGATGATGTTAAGCAGCTCAGAGCCATTGTGAAGCTTGCCGCTCAGATTCTTGCTGCAGCAGTGGCTGTGTGGCATGATATACGGATTGAAGCGATAAGTGTTCCCGAATTTGTATCTGAGACAGGCATACTTGATTTGGGGATGTGGTCCATTCCTGTCAGCATGGTATGGATTATTGCTGTTACAAATGCCGTAAATCTTATAGACGGTCTGGATGGGCTTGCGGTCGGAGTTTCCTCCATTGCTTCCTTTTCGCTCTTTTTCATTGCTATACTTGGCGGAGAGGAAAGTGTTGCAATAATAGCTGCGGCATTGGCGGGAGGATGTCTTGGATTTTTACCTTATAATTTTAATCCTGCAAAAATATTTATGGGTGACACAGGTTCACAGTTCCTTGGCTATATGCTTTCTGTAATATGTATTCAGGGACTTTTCAAGGGTTATGCAATAATATCATTTATAGTACCATTCCTTATCATGGGATTGCCGCTTTTTGATACTATATTTGCCATTGTGAGAAGAGCATGGAATCATAAGCCGATTATGGGAGCGGATAGAGGTCACCTGCATCACAGACTTCTTGATAACGGATTTAGTCAGAAGCAGACAGTTGCAATTTTATATGTAATAACCACGCTTCTCGGATTAAGTGCAGTTCTTCTTCTTGAAAAAGGTTCATATGTTGCGGTTTTGCTTCTTTTTGTAGCGCTCGGAGTTGCTTTTGGTATGTACAAGCTTATGAGAAAAAGATTCAATCGTAAAAGAGAAGAGATGCTGAAGGATAATCAGGAAGTATCAAGTGAGGAGAATACCTGCGAAGAAAATTAAACAGAGAGGAAAAATATTATGATAAAAGTTATGTCTGTTTTCGGCACAAGACCCGAAGCAATAAAAATGGCACCGCTTGTTAAAGAGCTTGAAGCCAATGATAAAATTCAGTCGATTGTGGCGGTGACTGCTCAACATCGTGAAATGCTCGATCAGGTACTTGCAATTTTTGACATTACTCCGGATTATGATCTTAATATCATGAAATCAGGTCAGACACTTGCAGGAATAACAACAAGAGCCGTTAATGGTCTTGATGAGGTTATAAAAGAGGCAAAACCCGATATTATTCTTGTTCACGGTGATACTTCCACCACTTTTGCAGGTGCATTGGCTGCATTTTACAATCAGGTGAAAATAGGACATGTTGAAGCCGGACTTCGTACATATGATAAGTATTCTCCGTTCCCCGAGGAAATGAACAGAAAACTCACAGGTGCTATGACAGATTTACATTTTTCGCCGACCATATCCAATAAGAATAACCTTCTTAAGGAAAATATCAATGAAAATGATATTTATATTACCGGAAACACGGTTATAGATGCTCTTAAAACAACTGTCAGAGCGGACTACCAATTTGCAGATGAAACACTTGCAAATCTTGATTTTGAAGGCAAGAAAATTATTCTTATGACAGCACATCGCAGAGAAAATCTGGGCGAGCCGCTTAAAAATATATGTATGGCTGCAAAAGCAATTGTAGATGCTCATCAGGATGTCGAGCTTGTTTATCCAATGCACCTCAATCCAAAAGTGCGTGAAACCGCTACAGCAATTCTCGGAGGTATGGATAGAGTGCATCTTATAGAGCCTCTTGATGTTGAAGAGCTTCACAATGCCATGAAGCGTGCTTACATGGTAATGACAGATTCGGGTGGACTTCAGGAAGAAGCACCAAGTCTCGGTAAGCCGGTCATTGTTCTACGAAACGAAACCGAGAGACCTGAGGCAGTTAATGCCGGAACCGTTCTTATGGGCGGTGTAGACAAAGATAATATTGAAAAACTGGCAGATATGCTGCTTACCGATGAAGAGGCATATAAAAAGATTGCACAGACAGCGAACCCCTATGGTGATGGTAAGGCATCCGAGAGAATTGTACAGGCTATTTTGTATTATTTCGGTCAATCCGATGTGATGCCGGACAAATTTGAGTAAACATCAATAAACAGATTTGTTATAAAGTAAGAAAAGCAATGCTTTTCAAAAATTTTGCACGGCAATAAAATAAAAGCGAAATCGCTTTCACAACCGCCATCAGGCAAGTGTGAAAACAATTTCGCTTTTTTATTGGCTCAGTATAATTCTTCGATATATTTTCTCAAAACCTTAAGACCGACGGTCACTCCGTAAATACAATCTTCTTTTCCTTCAAATTCAAGGGCAATATCGCCTTTGTAGCCGTGTTTTTTCATTATTGCAATGCACTGCTTAACCGGCACAATTCCACATCCGAGAACCGCTCCGCGAAGCTTGTTGCAGGCTCTTGTTTCAAAAAAGCCGTTTTCGTCATTAGCTTCATAAAAGCTTTTGAAAAGCATGTCTTTAGCATGAAGGTGGAATGCATATCTTCCCACTCTTGAAACGGCCTTGGCAGGATCTTCATCCACACAGGTGAAGTTGCCCATGTCAACAAGAAGACCAAAGTTCTCATGATTAACTGCGTTGTACAGTCTCTCCACACGATCGCTGTCCTGACAAATAAAGCCGTGGTTTTCTATCATGGTTTTAATGCCGAGTTTTTTTCCATACTCAGTGATTTCCCTAATGCATCTTACAAGTTTGGGGAGGGCAAGGTCGAAGCTTTTTTCTCCTTTAAGGTCAAATGTTGCATCGTGTCTCATGATTTTAACACCTAAAATCTTTGCAATATCAAGCTGTTTTTTCACATCAGTCACAATTTTATCAAATTCTTCTTCGCTTTCATAAACAAGGTTTGAGCCAACCGCATAGTTTACAATTTCAATCCCCTGTTTGTCAGCTTCTTCTTTAAGTTGTTTTGCAAATTCTGCCTGAGTTAATCCATCGGGAGGTGTGAGATCTGTGAATTCAATGGCATCAAATCCAATTTCTTTGGCTTTTGAAATGCAGTCAAACTGTGTCATTTTGCCACTGCTGATATACTGTTGAAATGAATATGAACTTACTCCTATTTTCATATTGTTCTTCCTTTCTGTTTTAATTTATTTTTTTAAAATTTCCTACCGTTTCGTTCACTCCGCTTATGTAGGCGAAGGTTTGTGGATATTTTCTGAGTATTTTTTGCAATTCAAAAATCTGGTGTTTGTTTATGATGCAAATGAGAAGGTTTGTTTCATTTCCCGAAAACATTCCTTTTGCAGGAATAAGAGTTACGGTGTGCTTTAGAACAGATATAATTTCCTTTGAAACGTTTTCGGCGTTGTCGGTTATAATTTCAAATTTAATTTGCTCACGCAGACCGCGTACAATTCCATCGCTTACCTTGCTTGTTAAGTAAGAATATATAATGCACATGATGACCGGCTCATACTTGCAGTCATATACAAAAAACGATGAAGCCGCAACAATGCAGTTGATGGTAAATATTATCCACGAAAGACTCAGATGAGGTTTTATGCATCTCACACATGCAGACACTATGTCCGTGCCACCTGACGAAGCGTTAATCTTCATCAGGTTGCCATATATAAATCCGTTAACCACACCTGCTGCCACTGCCGCAAGAGGTGATGAACTGGTGTTTTCGGGCTTGAAAACATATGCAGAGATGTTAATGTTATATTTAAAAAAAAGCAAGAATCCCGAAAAAGACAAGCAAAACAGCAAGGTTTTAAATGAATAATCCTTACTGAGTGTAAAAAAGGCAAGCAAACAAAGGGGAATGTTTATCAACAGGTTCATATAGCCTATACTGAATCCCATTTTGTACTGAATCATTGTAGCCACACCGTTTATTCCTGCAGGTGCAAACTCATTTGATAAAATAAAAACTTCATAGTTTAGCGCCATCAGAAGTGCAAGAACAATAACTGAAACGTAGTTCTTGACCTGTTTTGCAACGGATGGATTTTTTTCTGCATAGGATGTCATGGAAAATGTGTCACGGCTGTTTTTGATGGCCATTGAGTCTTTGCTCACAAATATCATCTCCGGTTTTTCATTAGATTTTTAAAGCATCTAAAGAATAACACAATTAAAAGCAAATAACAAGTAAGCTTGCTGTTTTTTCGATTGAAATATTTTATTTTGTTTATAACAAAAAATTATAGTACTGAAATTTCACACTGACAAGCTTTGTTTTCTGAGATGATTTCGCCAATGGAAGCGGCTTTTATGTACCCGGATTTCGGATTCTTGACACTGTCAATGTGACCTTTGATAACAGCCTGAACATCTGAATTTTCAAAGCTCAAATCACAACCTGACATTTCGCAGTCCTCCAAAATAAGATTTGATGCATAGCAAAGAGGCTGAGTGCCGATGATTTTGCATCTGACAAGACGTAGAGAATCGCAATACCACGCCAGATATTCTCCCTTTATCGTGCTGTCATACACCGTGATGTTTTTTCCGTGCCAGAAAGCATCCTTGGTGTTAAGCACACTGTTTTTTATCACAACATTTTCGGCATATTGAAAAGAATATTTGGCTGTCATTTCAAGGCCGTCAATTTCCATATTTTCACATTTTAAAAATGGATATTCCGAGGTCATTTCGGAGTTTGTGATTTTAACATTTTTGCAAAACCAACCGAATTCCGTCGAATTGATTTTGCTGTTGTCAATATGAACATCACGGCATTCCCTGAGGGCTTTTATACCTCCGAGTGAAGATTTAGAAATCTTTATGTTTTTGTCATACCACATGGCGGCTCTGCATGTTTCGGTCATTTTGCTTTCCGATATTTCGGCATTTGTCACGTGCCACAAAGGGTATCTTAGTAAAAACGAACATTTGGAAACTTTAATATCCGACGATTCCTTAAGTGCCGATTCACCATCGGCAGGACCTTCAAAATTGCAACAGACAATTTCTGCATTTTTTTCGCCGTAAAGGGCACGCTCTTCGTCAAATGATTGATTTGTATATTTGTTCATTAGTAACACTTCCGATATTGACTTTAAAAATTAAATTTGATATACTTCATTATATATCAAAATTTAATTTTGGCAAGGCTTTTTTTTGCTTTTCGGCAAAATATATGAAAGGATAAAATCAATGGGCAAAAAAACAGACATTTTGAACTTTGGCAACATAGATAATATTTCACGACGCTCTATGATGGGCATTGTATGGAGTTTCAGCATACCTGCTATTTTGGCGCAGTTCACCTCGGTAGTCATGCAATACATTGATGCCGCGATGGTTGGAAGTCTTGGTGCGGGGGCATCTGCAGCTATAGGACTTGTTAGCACAACAACATGGCTTATGAATGGTCTTTGCACAGCCGCTGTTACCGGATTTTCAGTGCAGATAGCTCAACTCATTGGGGCGAAGCGTGATAGTGATGCGCGAAGTGTTTTTCGCCAGGCGTTTGTTCTCATGATGTGTTTTGGACTTTTCATGTCTGTAATCGCATTTTCCATAAGCTCACATTTGCCGGCATGGCTTGGTGGTGCAAAGGATATAAGAGCTGACAGTTCAAAATATTTTTCGATTTTTGCACTCATTCTTCCCGCAACGCAAATAAGGCAGCTTTGTGCGGCTTCATTGCAATGCAGCGGAGATATGAAAACACCAAGCGCACTCAGCATTGCAATGTGTTTTATGAATGTGATTTTCAATTTTCTTTTCATCTATCCTTCACGAACCCTCATTGTTTTTGGAAACGAAATTAAGATTTTTGGAGTAGGTTTAGGAGTTTCCGGAGCGGCATACGGCACAGCGCTTGCAGAGTATATCACTGCAATTCTTATGCTGTGGCGGTCAGGTTTCAAATCGAAAAAACTCTCATTTTGGGGTGAGGGAACATGGAAAATCAGAAAACAATGCATAAAAACAGCACTCAGAGTATCTTTGCCTGCGGCTTTTGAACATATGATAATCTGCGGAGCATACATTTGCTCAACGGTGATTATTGCACCACTCGGAAAAGTTCCGGTTGCCGCCAATTCACTGGCAGTAACAGCCGAAAGCTTTTGTTATATGCCCGGCTACGGAATTGGCAGTGCGTCCACAACGCTTGTGGGGCAGAGTCTCGGTGCCGGCAGAAGTGATGTTGCAAAACGCTTTGCTTCCACCGCTGTATTTTTGGGTGTGGCAATCATGACTGTGACAGGTGCGTTGATGTTTGTTATTGCTCCTCTCATGTTTTCGCTTCTTACTCCCGACACAGGAGTGAGAATGCTTGGCACAGATATTTTGCGAATTGAAGCCTTTGCCGAGCCGCTTTATGCCGCATCAATCATCTGTGCAGGAGCACTTCGCGGTGCAGGAGATACGTTTGTTCCAAGTCTTCTCAATCTTGCCAGCATGTGGGGCGTCAGAATAACGCTTTCGTTCATTCTTGTTCCTCATTTCGGACTTCACGGCGCATGGATTGCCATGGCAACAGAGCTATGTGTTAGAGGAATTCTTTTCCTAATAAGGCTATACCGTGGGAAATGGGCTGAAAAGAAACTTGTTGTATAGTAGTAAAATGGCATGAAAAATCATTTGGATTTTTCATGCCATTTTTGCCGGGAACATATTTAATCGTTAAATGTGTATTTTGTATGGTTTTAATTTCGCATTTTACGTTTTTTACATGTTCTTTATTTCACAAAGAACACAATTTTTGTGTGAAGCTCTTCGTTTCTGCCCACAAAAGTGAGTGTTACGGGAATGTCGTATCTGGTTTTTGTAAGATTTCTCGGGATGAATTTAACTTCCTGTGTTTCATATCTGTTTATTAAGTTTTCATACATACTGAAAGCAATTTCTCTGTGGTGAGTTTCCCAGTCTTCGGGAAAATCGATTTTTATATTTACCCACTGCATATTTACAAGCATGTTTTTGATATTCATAACAAATGTTTTTTCACAATCAGCTTCAATTTCATATCCGTTTTCAGGAACCATAATAACTTCTGCAAGACAGTGAGTTTTGATAATTCCAGAGCCGCGAAGTGTCATTTTTTCGCAGTTTGTCAGTCTGTTATAGAGAGGCCAGCGCCCCTTTGAATCAAAGAGATCGTCACTTGCTTCAATGGTTGAGGTTATGGGGTCAAAGTGTTCGCTCATAAACCCGGGCATAAGTCTGATAACCCTCTCTGTAAGCTCTGAAACAGAGTTGGGGAAACGTTTAACGGTGTCACTCCATTTTGTTCTGTCAATGGAAACTGTTTTAATCTGGTCACCAATGGGAACAAGCCATTTTTCATCAATGCATTCAGGACCGTATGCAATACCATAGATTGCACCAACAGAACCTGCAGTACAGTCGGAATCTTCACCGCAACCTGCCGCAATGCAAACAGCCTTTGAAAAATCTCCTTCGCCGTAGATTGCCGACATAACGGTGATGCCGACATTGGCGGGAGCATCAAAGCCCCAATATTCGGGACCTTCGGGAATATCATCATCCTTGGGGCTGAGATATTCGCCAATATGAAGTCCGAATCCGCTGGGATAGGTCATAAGGATTTTCTTTCTTGCGTCTTTCCATGTGAGCCCTTCGTCATAGCATTTGACAGCAAGGTTAATTGCCCCTGCCATTGCACTGTCTTCGGGAATGTAGGAGAGACCAATGTCGATAAGTTTTCTGATGTCTTTTTCAACAAATGCCGCACTTTCAATTGCCGCCATGAAGATTTCACCGTAAAGGCCTTCGTCTGCGTGGTCAATTATTGCATCTTCAAAGGCATATTTTGTTGCAATTTCTGGTCTTCCGGGAGCCAGACATGCCCAGATTTCACTGCGGATAAAGCAACCGCAACTGTTTCTGAACCAGTTTTTATGTCTGTTTGACTGACCAATCGGGAGTCCGCCTCTGAGGTTGTTTTTGCCGTTACCATATTCTGCCCAGTCTGCAACAATAAAGGTGAGCCAATACTGAGCCAGAATGTCGGCATTAACAGCTTTTCCGTAGCGCTCTGCGGCATTCAGCCACACAAGCTGAAGGTCGAGGTCGTCGTTGGGAAGTACGCCCATTGACAAATCGTGAGTGTAGTAATCAATGTCAAGAACACCACGTTTGCCTTCGAAGGGGGCACCAAGTGTTCCGCCAATGTTTTTTCCGAGAAAACAACCTCTTATTTTTTCACAATAGGTTTTTATGTCCATATTCATGATAATTCCTCCCATCATTTTCATTATACAAAAATTTTATCACGAATTTTTAATATTAACAATGGTGGTGTTTTTGTTTTTGGTGGTGAAATTATACTTTAGTATCTTTCGTTGACATTCTCTTCTTTTTTGTATATAATAAAACACAGACAAACAAAAGGCGAGGTGATGAGTGTGTATATCTACAAAAGCGAAGAATGTATGACGGGTTCTCTTCCTTTTTCAATTTCAAAGGGTGAATTTAAGGCAGGACATGAGGTTAAAATTCATAAACACGAATTCATTGAGCTTGTGTACGTAACTTCGGGCAAAAGCACCCATTATATAAATGACATTTCGTATGAGGCAAATTCAGGTGACATTGTTTTTGTGAACTACAACGAAACTCACCGCATTGTGGCAAATGAACCACTCATATATTACAATCTTTTTGTTAAACCCGAATACATAAGCGAAAAACTTGCCGATGCCGAAACAATTTATGATGTTTTTTCATTTTTCATTATGGGTAATTATTTTGATGAATCAGTGAAAAATGCTCCTCTCACGCATTTGTCTCCTGCACAAAAATCCGAAATGGACTCTCTCACCAAAGAAATGTGCAGTGAGGTTTCAAAACGTGAACCCGGCTTTGAACTTGCCCTCGACGGCTACATGAGACTAATTTTTTCTCGCATCATTCGTTCTCTTCGCCAAAGTGATTCCACAAAAATCCGCTCTTCAATCACTCCCGAACTTCTTGATTATATCGATAAAAACTATACCAAAAATCTCACTTTGTCCGAGCTTGCCAGCAAATGCTTCTACAACAGTGCATATCTTGGCAGACTTTTCAAAAACACATTCAATATGTCTCTTAAAGACTACATAATTCAAAAAAGGGCAGACTATGCCAAAAAACTCCTTGAAACCACCGACGAAACCGTAGAGACCATATCTTCTCTTGTGGGTTATGCCGACAAAAAGCAGTTTTACCACGTGTTTAAAGAAAAATACGGTTGCACTCCGGGGCAATATCGTGACAAATTGTGACACGTTGAACACTTGACAAAAGGGGATATGCTTGCTATAATAGTTAACATGTTAATTAATTGTAAGGAGGCACTCATGAAAGATATATCTCAATTGCATTCGCTCATTCATCTTTTCATATGCACTGACCGAATGCATAAATCATGTGTTGACCGTGCCATATCAAAGCTTGGTATTCATCGCAATCAGCATATTATCCTTATGCATCTTGCCATGCGTGATGAAATGCCGTCCCAAAAAGAGCTTGCCGAACATCTCAAAGTGAGCACGGCGGCTGTTGCCGTTGCACTTCAAACTCTTGAAAATGACGGTTACATTGCCAGAAGCACAGACGAAAAAGACGGAAGATACAAAAAGATTTATATCACAGACAAGGGCAAGGAAACTGTTGAAATTTCAAAAAAGATTTTTTGTGAAATAGACAGCGCCATGTGCCAAAGTCTTACAGATGAAGAATTGGACAATATGAAGACATATCTCGAAAAAATGAGAGAGGGTCTTAAAGCATTCGGAGAGGGTGAATAATATGAAAAGATGGTTTAAATATATCAAGCCGTATAAAAAGTTTTTCATACTCGGACCACTGTGTATGATAATCGAATCTGTGGGCGAAATTTTTATGCCGCTCCTTTTAAGACTTATAACACAAAGAATCATAGAACCGACAGAGTCGGGTTCGGACATTGGATTTATTGCACTAATCGGCGGTGCAATGATTCTTCTTGCTCTCATCATGATGGCAGGAGGCATCGGCGGAGCATATTTCGGGGCTAAATCCTCGGTTAATTTTGCCGCCGATCTTCGAAGTGACATATACAAAAAGGTTCAGAAGTTCTCTTTTGCAAACATCGACAAGTTTTCAACAGGTTCTCTTGTAACCAGGCTTACAAATGACGTAACCCAACTTCAGAATTTTGTCAACATGCTTGTGAGAATGTGCCTGAGAGCTCCCATAATGCTAATCGGTGCTCTCATTATGGCGATTTCGTTAAACATTGAGCTTTCATCGGCTCTTGCATTCGCAGTTCCGCTCATTCTCATTGTTCAGGGTGTTATAATCAAAATCGGGTTTGGACGATTTTCAAAAATGCAGAAAAAAATTGACGGTCTAAACTCCACCGTTCAGGAGAATGTCACCAACGTGAGAGTTGTAAAAAGCTTTGTACGTGAAGAGTATGAAAAAGAAAAGTTTCACAAAGCAAACAGCGGTCTTAAAAAAGCAGGCATAGGTGCTATGAATGTTATGATTTTCATGCATCCTCTCATGATGATTATCATGAATGTGACAACAATGGCGGTTATTGTAATTGGAAGCAAACTCATAGAAAATAACACAGGTCTCGATTCTGCCACTCTTGCAACATTCATAACATACATCAATCAGATTCTTATGTCGCTCATGTTTGTCACAATGATATTCATGAACAGCTCCCGTGCACTTGCATCGGCAAAGAGAATATGCGAGGTGCTTGATGAGAAGATTGACATTGACGATTCCGATGCTTCCTGTGCCGATAAAACAATCAGCAAGGGCAAGATAGAATTTAAAAACGTATCCTTCCGATATTACAAAACAAGCACCGATAAGGTACTTTCCAACATTTCACTTACAATTGATGCAGGAAAAACAGTCGGAATTGTGGGCTCAACAGGATGCGGAAAAACAACTCTTGTTTCAATGATTCCAAGGCTCTATGATGTGGATGAGGGCGAAGTCCTTATTGACGGCATAAATGTTAAGGATTATTCTCTTTACAATCTGCGTGAAGCAGTGGGAATGGTACTTCAAAAAAATGTGCTTTTCACCGGCAGCATTAAAGATAATCTCCTTTGGGGTAATCAGCAAGCATCCGACCAAGAAATTGAAAAGGCATGCGAAAGTGCTCAGGCAGATAAATTCATCAAAAACTTCACCGACGGTTATGATTCACAACTCGGTCAGGGAGGAAGCAATGTTTCCGGCGGTCAGAAGCAAAGACTTTGCATCGCCCGCGCACTTCTCAAAAATCCCAAAATAATCATTCTTGATGACTCAACAAGTGCAGTTGACACTGCAACCGAGGCAATGATAAGAAAAGCCTTCCGTGAGGATATTAAGGATTCAACAAAAATTATCATTGCTCAGAGAATAAGCTCGGTTATGGATGCCGACATGATTGTGGTTATGGACGACGGAGTCGTAACCGGTGTGGGTACCCATGATGAGCTTCTCAAAAATAACGAGGAATATCAGGAAATTTATTATTCACAGCTTGGAGGTGATAGTGATGGCAAGAACGCTTGAGCAGCTTCAGAAACAATATCAGTCAGTTCCCGGAAATAATGGTCCTCAAAAAGGCGGTCCCCGCGGAAGGGGGCCCGGAGGAGCAATGGCAGGCGGAAAACCCAAAGACATGAAGCAGACTGTGTCGAGACTGCTTAAATATATCGGTGGTTACAAAGCACATTTTGCAGTGGTTTTTCTTTGTCTTCTCATCACAACAATCACCTCCGCCGCAGGAACATATTTTTTAAAGCCAATTCTTGACAATCTTGCAAATCCCGGAGCAGAAAACAGCGACTTTGCTCACAAGATAATCTGCTGGGCATCGAAGGTGCTTCCTTTTGAAAATTCATCAGAGCTTATGACCTATACCCTGAGCGGAGTTATTATTTTAGCATTTATCTATGTTGTGAGCTCTCTTTCAACATATATCCAGTCAAAAATAATGCTTCATATTTCTCAAAATTCTATTGAAAAAATCAGAGGCGATCTTTTTGACAAGGTGCAAAGTCTGCCGGTGAGATTTCATGACTCCAGAACAACAGGCGAGCTTATGAGCCGTTTCACAAATGATGTTGATAACATCGGTGTGATGCTCGACAGTGCTCTTGTAAGCGTTGTTTCGGGAACAGCCACCCTCATATGCACACTTATTTTCATGCTCTATACAAACGTACCTCTCACAGTTGTAACAATTGTATTCATTCCGATTTTTGCCCGTGGAGGTCTTGCAATCGGAAAAATGAGTCGAAAATATTATCGGGGTCAACAGGCTGCTCTCGGTGCTGTCAACGGATATATTGAAGAAAGTGTTACCGGGCAGAAGGTTGTTAAAGTTTTCAACCACGAAGAAGAATGTCTCGAAGAATTCAATGAACTGAATGGCGATCTCAGAGAAAAACAGTTTAAGGCTCAGTTCTACGGCGGCATTATGGGGCCTGTCATGGGTAATCTAAATAAAGTCAGTTATGCAATAACTGCAGGAGTAGGGGGCATTCTTTGCATTCTTACTCATTTTGGAAGCATAGATTCTGCAAGCGTAATGTCGCTTACCTTCGGTGGACTTACTGCGTTCATGTCTTTTGCGGCTCATTTTTCACGCCCTGTCAACGAAATCTCCATGCAAATGAACACACTTTTTTCGGCTCTTGCAGGAGCAGAGAGAGTTTTTGCTGTGCTTGATGAAGAATCTGAACCCGAAGAAACAGGCATTGCAAAGGCTCTCGGAAAAATTGAAGGTTATGTTGAAATTAATAATGTCACCTTTGGCTACAATGCCGACAAAGTGATTCTGAAAAATATTTCACTCACGGCAAAACCGGGCCACAAGGTTGCGTTTGTCGGTTCAACCGGTGCAGGAAAAACCACGGTAACAAATTTAATTTCCAGGTTCTATGATGTCGGCGACGGCTCAATAACCATAGACGGCACAGACATCTGCAACATGAAACGCTCGGTGCTTCGCTCAAACATTGCCATGGTTTTGCAAGATACCCATCTATTCACCGGCACAGTTATGGAAAACATTCGCTACGGCAGGCTTGATGCAACAGATGAAGAAGTCATTGAAGCCGCAAAAACAGCGAGCGCCCATTCATTCATAATGCGCCTTGCCGATGGCTACAACACTCTTTTGGAGGGTGACGGTGCTAACCTCAGTCAAGGTCAGAGACAGCTTTTAAACATTGCCCGTGCGGCAATTTCCAAAGCTCCGATTCTCATTCTTGATGAAGCCACAAGCTCTGTTGACACCCGAACCGAAAAACACATTGAGCACGGCATGGATCGCCTTATGCAAAATCGCACCACATTTGTTATTGCTCACCGTCTTTCAACAATCAGAACAGCTGATGAAATTCTGGTTTTGGAAAACGGAGAAATAATTGAGCGCGGAACACATGAAAGTCTCCTTGAAAACAAAGGCAGATATTATGAGCTTTATACAGGTAAAGCAGAGCTTGATTAATAAAATTATTTCCTATGAGGAACAAAAGTACCCATACTTTCATATAATGTCAATATATTATAAAGGAGGTATGGGTATTGTTTTTGCGAAATATATTAAAAAAACTATGGGGATTTTGCATTCTCGGTTTTGTTGCCGGGGTTTTTGTCGCCTTCGTTATGCCTCCTGTAGTAATTGCTATTATTGAGGGCGTATTGCTCGGTATATTGTGTATAGCTGTATATTGCTGTAAATAGTAAAATGATTATAGGAGGCAGTTTTATGAAGATTGTAGTATGGAATGCACCGGGAATTTTAAAAAAAATACTTAAAAAGGTTTTCAGAATCAGTAATTAAATATCAGCGTGCCGCAAAGAGGCACGCTGATATTTATATTTCAATAGATTTTATTCATAAAACTAAAAAATCAGGAAATAATTAGAAATGACAGATATGTTAGAACAATAGCGATAACAATAGTAATGGGTCAAAAAAATACGATAAGTTTTTGGTATATTCGAAGGGTAAATGAATATTATTAATATATCTAAAACTTATGAAAGGAATGAATCAAATGACAATGGATAATATCAGTGTCAATAATGATGCGCGGTTAACAGGTGAAGTGGTTGGAGAATTGTCTTTCAGCCACGAAATATACGGGGAGGCGTTTTATTCGTTTATGCTTAAGGTAATGCGTCTTTCAGATATTTGTGATTATATAAACATTACCGTGTCGGAAAGACTTATTCAGAATATGGATTTATCGGAGGGGCAGACGGTAAGTGTGAGTGGTCAGTTCAGATCCTACAATAATTACAGTGAAACTGGAAACCGGCTCATACTCACGGTATTTGCCAGAGATATAAAAACTGATTATGATGGTGATGATTTAGAACAGAATCCGAATTATATTTATTTAAACGGTTTTTTATGCAAAAGTCCGGTATACCGCACTACTCCTTTTGGAAGAGAAATAACCGATCTGTTGATTGCCGTAAACCGCGCTTATAACAAATCCGATTATATTCCGTGTATTGCATGGGGAAGAAATGCAAGGTATTCGTCGTCACTGAATGTTGGTGATAATATTAAAATTTGGGGTAGAATTCAGTCCAGAGAGTATCAAAAACGGATTTCAGAGGATGAAACAGTAACAAAAACAGCTTATGAAATTTCTGTATCTAAAATGGAGGTTAATTCTTCTTCACTATCAGACACTGAAGCAGACATAGTATGATTTTTATGTAAAAAATTACCTTGGATATAAAAGTACTCTCTGTACACAATAGATATTGCAAACTTGATTTGCAATTATTTTTAAGGAGAGTAATAAGTTATGTCTAAAAAGAATGTAGTTCCTGAAGCTAAAGAAGCTATGGAAAAGTTCAAAATGGAGGCGGCATCTGAAGTTGGTGTAAATCTCAAGCAGGGTTATAACGGAGATTTAACATCAAAGCAGGCCGGTTCCGTAGGCGGTCAGATGGTTAAGAAAATGATCAAATCATACGAAGAATCCATGAAATAAGGATTGTTCGGGCATTAATAAGTTTAAAGCCTGACAAAGATGACGAATGTGCTTCTTTGTCAAACAGACCGATACGCTGCATAGCCTTTGTATCGGTCTGTTTGTTGTATATGAAAAATAGATAATTAAAAGGAGAATGCTTGATGTGTTCAATTTGTGCAATTGCGGATTTCAGAAATAACGAAAATCTGAATCCGGGAACACTTACGGTTATGGGGAGAACCATGAAACACCGCGGTCCTGATGATACCGGGGTATATCTTAGTAAAAATGTTCTTATGCATCATAACCGCCTAAGCGTTATGGATGTAAACGGTGGTAAACAACCAATGTCTGTATCGTCAGGTGAAAAAAAATATACTATTATTTATAACGGAGAAATATATAATACCGACGAGCTCAAGGAAGAACTTTCCTTAAGTGGTGCGATATTCAATACCAAATGTGATACTGAGGTTGTGCTGTGGTCATACATAAAATGGAAAGACAAATGCGTTGAAAAATTGAATGGCATTTTTTCTTTTGTAATTTATGATGAGGAGGAATGCAGACTTTTTATGGCGAGAGACCGTTTTGGTGTTAAGCCGTTTTTTTACAGCTTTGTGGGAAGCACGCTTCTTATTGCTTCTGAAATAAAAGCAATTTTGGCGCATCCTGCCATAAAACCCAAGGTAGATAAAACGGGACTATGGCAGCTTTTGTTTCTTTCGCCGGTTACACTCAATTCATCTACTGTTTTCAGAGATATCTATGAGCTTTCCCCCGGCGAAATGGCTTGCTTTGACCGCTTTGGACTAAGCATAAAAAAATACTGGCAGCTTATGGCAAAACCATTTTCCGATTCGAGAGAAGCGGCAATTTATAAAACCAAGGAATTACTCTGTGATGCTGTTCGGCGTCAGGTAAGAAGCGATGTTCCTCTTTGTGAGTTTTTGTCAGGCGGACTTGACTCATCGGCAATAACAGCGATTGCATCAAAATATGCAAGAGAAAACAATGAAACATGTTTTACATATTCTTTTGAATACGAAGGAAATCGTGAAAGCTTAAAAAGCAACATGTTTCAACCGCAAAGAGATGACGAATTTGATGAGAGAACGGCAGACTTCCTTTTTACAGATCATATGGTACTTACCGCATCTGCCAATGAAGTGGAAAACGCTCTGTGTGCAAGTGTCGATGCCAGAGATTTCCCGGGGCAGGCTGATGTGGATTCCTCACTTTTGTATTATTGCAAACAAGTAAAGAAACGTCATACAGTCGCTCTTTCAGGAGAATGCAGTGATGAAATTTTTGGTGGATATCCATGGTTCTATAGCAGTGAAATGCTAAATCGTGATTTTTTTCCGTGGATTCATAATCCTTATGTAAGATCGGGACTTTTTAAAAATGATATTGCTATGGCGAACGACGGATACAGATATATATGCGAAAAATATCGAGAAGACAAGGAAAGCTACAGCCTTTATGATGACGACAGCGAAGATATGAAAAATTCGCGTATTGCAACGAATCTTTCTGTAAATTTTTTTATGACATCTCTTCTTGAGAGAAATGACAGAATGAGTATGGCGAGTGGTGTTGAAGTAAGGGTACCTTTTGCAGATCATCATCTGGCTGAATATGTTTATAATGTTCCCTGGAACATAAAACATGAGAACAATACAGAAAAAGCCCTTCTGATAAATGCCATGAAGGATTATCTGCCGGCATTTATTACTCAAAGAAAGAAAAGTTCCTATTCTAAAAGTCATAATCCGGAATATGAAAAAACGGTCATAGGACTTTTGGAAAAGGAACTTTTAAAAAAGGGATCGCTTTTTTACGAAATTGCTGACAGAAAAAACATAGATAAAATGCTCTCATCAGGGGGTGACACATGGTTTGGTCAGTTCATGACAAAGCCTCAACTTATTGCATGGTTGGTGCAGTTTGCTTATTGGCTTGAAAAATATAATGTTGTTCTTGTTTAATTCAATGATTTACTGTTATTCAGGAGCGATGTACTATACATAAAAAGCACATCGCAGTTATCGAAGTTTACGTAGCTTTCAAGTGCGAAACTTTTAATATATCGTATGTCGACCAAGGTTATTTTTTTGTATCCGGAAACAAGGAGCGGTGCAAGGGAGCTTCCGTACGAATCTCTGAAGAGCACAAGCTCCTTGTTGGTTTTGGCTGTCATATTTTCGATTTCGATAAGAGCTTGAGATCCTGACAAAAACAGTTCATAAGGATCATTTTCGTTTGCTTTTTTCAGGTCATATATATTTCCTTTATATGAATAACCCATATTGTCATAGTAGGTAACCTTACATTTTTTCAGAGTATTGTTTGTAAGATATTTTATTGTATCGGGTTTTACTTTCATTGGATATTGTCCGGCATATACTCCGTAAAATGGTATGTCAAGAGTCTTTTGCGTATAATCAGCCGATATATCTGTTTCCATCGTATTTGCTATTCTTTGAGCAATATCACGTATATTTTCTTGCCTCCAGTGAGAATCGGTCTTATAATAATCGTCTGCACTCAACAGGTCGCAAATGTTTATATACTGCATAAACGGTATCTTTTCTATGCATTTTTCAATGAAGACGTTATAGTCAAGCGACGGATAGTCCTTTTCAGCTGTCAATGTATAATTTTTATCGGGAATAACCGTAAAATATACTTTTGATTGTGTATCCTCGAGGTATTTTTCGTATATATATTTAAATTTACCGGCAGCATGATTAATCATTTCGGGATTGATTTTGCTGTCAAGCTTTGAAATATGACCTTCTGACATAAATAGTCCGTTATAATCTTTCTGATTAAGGATTTTTGTTGTAAAAAAAGCCTTGAGTGAGCGGAATATGTCTCTTTTGGGGAATTGGTCAGCGCAGTATGATTCAAAATTGTTCATATATTCCCCTGAAACAATACTTTCAAACGTTACTTGCGGTTGTTTTTCAAGCATTCTGCGTTCGCTTTCAGAAAATTCAGTATCCGGTTTAAACATACATATTATACCTGTTATCAGAAATACTGCAGCAAATATGATACATGAAACGGTATTTAATAGTTTGGTTTTCATTGAATTCTCCTGTACAATATATTAATTGATAAGCGGTATGTTATCGCTTAAAATCTGAAATATAAAAAAGGATTAAATGAGCCATCAACGAGATAAGCGGTGCAAATAAAAAGTAACATCAAAATAATTATGTTTTCTAACACTGTCACATATATTTTTTCTTTTGAGTCGGAGGTTATCTTTCTTTTGATTATTTTTAATAATGGTGTAGAGCAAATTCCCCCCAATAAAAGAGTGATACCGAAGCTTTTAAGATAATATATAAAACCGGGTGAGATAAACGGTAATTCGGTAATACCAAACATGGTTTTTATATGATAAAATATTTCTCTGATACTTGGTGCAGAAAAAATAACAAAGCTCAGCGTAACAAAAAATATCACATATATGTGACGTAAAACTTTTAGTTTTTCAATATATTTTTTAAACAGAAACTTTTCCAAGCATAAAAGTACAGCAAAATATATTCCCCACACTATGAAATTCCATTCGGCACCATGCCATAATCCGGTCAGTATCCATACAGTAAAAATATTAATGAACATTTTAGAACTTTTGCATCTGCTGCCACCCATGGGAATATATACATAGTCGCGAAACCATGTTCCGAGAGAAATATGCCATCTTCGCCAAAAGTCGGTAATGCTTTTTGCGCAAAACGGATAGTGGAAATTTTCAGGCAGCTTAAATCCGAATATATTGCCCAAACCTATTGCCATATCACTGTAGCCCGAAAAATCAAAATAAATCTGAAGCATATATGAAAATGCAAAAAGCCAGTAAAACAGGATTGATTTATCATCAGATAAGTTAAAAAGATTACACAGTTCTCCAAAGGTATTTGCAAAAATAACTTTTTTTGATAATCCTGCAATGAATCTCTTTATACCGGTATTTGATTTTTCAATAGAATGAGTTCTCTGAGTTAATTGAGATTCTATGTCGCTATAGCGTACTATTGGACCGGCAATAAGCTGAGGAAAAAAAGTAATATATACGGCAAGATTTATGGGATTTTTTTGAGCTTCACACCTTCCTCTGTATATATCAACCGTATAGCTCAGTATTTGAAAAGTGTAAAAGCTGATACCTATAGGCAATACAAGATTTAATGCATTAAGAGAAATTCCGGTAGCACGACTGAAGTTCTCAATGAAAAAGTCAGCATATTTAAAATATACCAATGCTGAAAGACTTGTTATGGCAGAGAGACACAGGAATAGTTTTGACAAGCGTTTTTTTTCGTTAAAATGCTGTATCAGAATACCGAATATATATCCGAACAATATTGATACAAGCATAATTAACACATATTGAGGCTCACCCCATGCATAAAATGCGAGACTTGAAAGCAGAAGCACGGCATTTTTGAACGCTTTGGGTGTAAGTGTATATAATATGACAACGCACGGAAAATAGTAATATAAAAAGCTGAGACTTGAAAACAACATACTGTTATTCCTCAAATGTTTTCGGACACATTACGAAGAATACTTTGTTTCCGACATTTTCACAAATCATCTCCTCTGCTTCGACGCATATATTCCACCGAAGGTTGGCGGCGGATTTGAGCGTTGAAACAAGTGTTTTTGCCGATTGGGTGTCTTCAGTGGTAAATACATACCCTACAAAGGCAATGGAACCAATCATCGGTGCAAACATGGTACCTTCTTTAAATCCCTTAATTTCGGTGTTGTCAAATCCACTTAGGTATCCCTCTTCAACGGGCATTACGGAACCACTGAATTTAATTACAGGGCTTTCAAGAAGCTTTGAAGCAATTTCTTCGGTATTTGCCGAACTGTTTGATTTTATAATAGATTTAAATGATGATAAGAGAGCCGAACCCACTGTAGATGTTTCTGTATCCGGCTTTGAGTCAATGACTTCACCGGATGATGAGCCTTGATTTTCTTTGGACGGTTCGGTATTTTGCTGGGGTTTTGTTTGCTGTTGGGAGGTAGCTGTGTCGTTAGGCTTTGAGTTGGGTTTTTCGTAGGAATCAACACTGGGATTTGTATCGTCATTTTGTTCTTCATCAGATTTTATCTCTTCGTTGTTTCCTGTTTCTGAGTTTGTAAATATGTCAGACGAAGTTGAAGATTCTTCGTTATAATCATTGCTTGGGCTGCTGCTTTTTGAACATGCGCAAAGAGCTGTAATAAGTGAAAGTATAATTGTCAGTAGCATAAATTTTTTCATATTTATTACTCCTTTTTATTGGCTGTTGACGAATTGTATCAATTTGGTTTAAATCATTGAATTTTACGTCAATGCTTCTTTACAATTCCAATACTAATAGTGTACAGTTTAACAAAAGGTTGCATAAAATATGTGAGTAATTTATGGCAATAAAAATTAAATGGGATAAAAAACCATGTGATTTTTTATCCCATTATAAACATTGTCAATATTATAATACTTTATCAATACAGTTTCTTATCATGCTAATGGTACCGTCAGCGTTTTCTATTTCTCCGCTGTCAATCATAGAAGTTGCACCGTAGAGTATGGAACGAATTGTGAAAACCTGTTCTTCTTGAATTTGCTCGTCCTTATCTTTTGATATTTCCTTGATGAGCATGCTTATTTTGTCCGTTATTTCTGACATGACATCTTTTCTTGCTGCCCCCAAAGATTCAGGCTTTAGCATTAGTACTGAACGGAAATTAGGGTTTGCAATCCAAAATTTCACATATGCAATGCATATTTCTGTCAGCTCTTTTCGGGCATTCTCTTCAAACATTTCCGAAACATGACTTTGCAATAATTTCCACTGCTTATATATGTACATTGCAATTTCGGCAATAAAATCCTCTTTATCTTTAAAATGTTTATACGGTGCAGCACATGATACGTTGCAAAGTGATGCTACTCGCCTGAGTGAAAAATCTGTTATTCCGTGGTTTTCGATTTCCTGCATACCTGCAATTATTAACTTTTGTTTTACTGTTTCAAAACCTTCATATATATCCATCATCATAACCTCGCTTGATATAATTGAGTATATCACGGATTTTGATTTTAATCAAGGTTTTATTAATCAATTGTTTTTTGATTGCATGTCGTACACCAACATTTTTATTATATTACTTGACATTTACAATTAATAATGATATAATAAAAATAATTAAATTCAGTCTTTTAAATGGAGGATACAATAATGAGCAGAATTAAGACAATCGAAACAAAAAATATTGAAAACACAGTTAAAAAAGGCGGATGCGGCGAATGTCAGACATCATGTCAGTCAGCTTGCAAAACATCCTGCGGTGTTGCTAATCAGCAGTGTGAAAACAAAAACAAATAATTTTTGATTTTGTTTAAATAGTTTTCTGTGTAGGTTTTCGCAAAGTATATGCGAAAACCTATTCTTTTGCTAAACAAACCATAAACAAAAGATTTAAGGAGTTAACATGGTTCATCAATACAAACTAAACGGATATAACATTGTTCTCGACACTGCCAGCGGTTCGGTGCATCTTGTGGATGAAGTGGCATATGACATCATCTCCATGTACAAAGAAAAAAGCCGCGACGAAATTGTGTCGGAAATATGCACTAAATATAAAGATTATGACGATGTAAACGAAGCCGAAATTGACGAATGTCTCTCTGATATAAGAGCTTTGGAAGAAGGAAAGAAGCTTTGGTCAGAAGATGTTTATGAGCAACTTGCCAAAGACTACAAAAACAATTCAAATGTTGTGAAGGCTCTTTGTCTTCACGTTGCCCATACCTGCAATCTTAACTGTTCCTACTGCTTTGCCAGTCAGGGGAAATATCAGGGTGACAGAGCTTTAATGAGCTTTGAAGTGGGAAAACAGGCATTTGATTTTCTGATTGCAAATTCCGGTAGTCGAAAAAATCTTGAGGTGGACTTTTTCGGCGGAGAACCTCTCATGAACTGGGATGTTGTGGTAAAGCTGGTGGAATATGCAAGAAGTGTTGAAAAACAATATAACAAAAACTTCCGCTTTACTCTTACAACCAATGGTGTTCTGCTTGATGACGATAAATTTGCTTTTATCAACAAAGAAATGAGTAACGTTGTTTTAAGTCTTGACGGCAGGCGTGAAATTCATGATCATTTCCGAAAAGATTATAACGGCAACGGTAGTTATGATCTTATTTTGCCAAAATTCAAAAAATTAGTTGAAAGTCGCGGCGGAAAGAATTATTATATGCGCGGGACCTTCACTCACAATAACACGGATTTCACCAATGACATAATTCACATGGCAGACATGGGCTTCACCGAGCTCAGCATGGAGCCGGTGGTTTGTCCTCCGGGCGATTCCTATGCTCTTACAAATGATGATTTGCCAACGCTTTTTGAACAGTATGAAATTCTTGCGAAAGAAATGATAAAACGAAAGAAAGCCGGAAAGCCTTTCACATTCTATCACTACATGCTCGATCTTAAAAACGGTCCATGTATCTACAAGCGTATAACCGGTTGCGGCTCGGGCACAGAATACATGGCGGTCACGCCATGGGGAGATCTTTATCCGTGCCATCAGTTTGTTGGTGACGAAAAATATTGCCTGGGTAATATTTGGGACGGAGTTACTAAAAAAGACGTTCAGGATGAATTTCGTTCGTGCAATGCCTATGCTCGTCCCGAGTGTAATGAATGCTGGGCAAAGCTCTATTGCTCCGGTGGATGTGCCGCAAATTCCTATCATGCAACCGGAAGCATAAGCGGTGTGTATGAATATGGATGTGAGCTTTTCAAAAAGAGAATTGAATGTGCAATAATGATGCAGATTGCCGAGGAAGAATAATGGACACTCCTATAGCTGATTTTGTAAAAAATTACATAAAAAGCGACAGTTCACGGTTTCACATGCCCGGTCACAAAGGTAAAAGTTTTCTTGGATTCGAAAGCTATGATATTACCGAGATTGACGGAGCCGATGTGCTTGGTGCGGCTGACGGAATAATAAAAAAGAGCGAAGATAATGCTTCTTCGCTCTTTTCGAGTGCACATACATTTTACACAACTCAAGGCTCAAGCACAGCAATTTGTGCAATGCTGTCTTTGGTGCGTGAAAGCACAGATGACAGACCTCTTATTCTTGCAGCGCGAAATGTTCACAAATCCTTTATTCATTCATGTGTTCTTTTGGATTATGACATAGAATGGATTATGCCTCGTGAAATGACACACATAACAAAGTGTATTATTTCATCGGATGATGTTGAAAGTGCCATTGATTCTTGCTCAAAAAAGCCATCGGCTGTTTTTATCACATCTCCTGATTATCTCGGAAACATTCAAGATGTTGAATCGATTTCTGCGGTGTGCCGCAAACATAATGTGCTGTTTTTGGTGGATAATGCTCACGGTGCTTATCTCGCATTTACCAATCCATGCATGCATCCGCTTTATCTTGGAGCAGACGCATGTGCCGATTCGGCTCACAAAACACTTCCGGTTCTCACAGGTGGTGCATATCTTCATATTTCAAAAAATGCTCCCAAGATTTTTTTGCAAAAAGCTCGCGATGCGTTAGCACTTTTTTCATCTACGAGTCCGTCATATCTCGTTTTGCAGTCTCTTGACGTTTGTAATGTATATTTGTCGGAAGGATTTGACAAAAAGCTTTCGGAATGTATTTTGAGAATAAAAAAACTAAGGAAGTTTATTTTGGAAAAAGGTTTTTGCGTTGTCGAAAGTGAACCTTTGAAAGTGGTAATTGATGCAAAAGAATCAGGTATTATGGGGCAAACACTTGCAGATATTTTAAAACAGAATAAAATCGAACCTGAATTCTATGATGAAGATTTTATTGTTTTGATGATTACTCCTGAAAACAGTGACGAAGATTTTATACGTCTAAAGCATGTTTTCGAAGCAATCAATGTAAAAGAAAGGATTATAAAGAAAAAGTTTGTATTGCGTAAACCGGAATGCAAAATGACCCTGAGAGACGCCATTTTTGCTCCGTCAGAGACTGTCGATGTTTCAGATGCTTTGGGCAGAATCTGTGCTATGCCGTCTGTGTCTTGTCCGCCGGCTGTTCCTATTGCGGTGAGCGGCGAAGTAATAAATCTTGAGCACATAGATTTGTTCAGACACTATGGCATTGCTAAAGTTAAAGTTGTAAAAGAAAATTAACTTATTCTTTGTCAATATTTGCTTGACTTTGACGAATTTTTGGAGTATTATATTTTTATAAATCATAATCTTGGAGGTAACAAATGAAAAAATTTTTTTCGGAGTTTAAGGAATTTGCCGTAAAAGGCAATATGTTTGACCTTGCTGTCGGCATGGTTATTGGTTCTGCATTCACTTCTATTGTCAAATCTATTGTTGACGACATAATAATGCCTCTTGTTGGTGTCCTTATTGGTGGTGTTAATTTTTCGGGTTTGTCAGTAAAAGTCGGTGATTCTGTTATCAAATATGGAAATCTTATTCAGAATATTGTTGTTTTCCTTATTACCGCTATGTGTCTTTTCGTTGTTGTTAAAGCTCTAAATGCAATGAAGAGAAAGAAGGAAGAACCCGAGCCCGAACCCGAACCTGAGAAAAAGCCGGATGATATTGTTTTGCTTGAACAAATTAAGGATACTTTGGTAGAGATTCAAAAGTCTAATAACAAGCAATAATTATTGCAAATGATAAAAGCGATTGTGACAAAAAATCACAATCGCTTTTGTAATATCTGTTATTTTTTCTTTTCGGCAAGAACATATCTTTCAAAGCATTTTGCCTCATCAACCTTACTCATGTCAAAGCAGTCCGAAACAATTCCGTATTTTTCAAGCTGTCTTGCATAAAGAACAGCGCAGTGACCGCAATAGTCATGGTAGGGCTCCATGTGCTCAAGAGAGTTTAGCATTCCCTTAGACGGGCACCATCTCATGTCAATGGTAAATTCTCCCTTATCCTCGTCAAGCTCCATTCGGAAGTCACAAGCCTCTTCGTTGAGTGATTTTGACCAGTAGTCAAAGCACCCTCTGAGTCCTTTTCCTGCAACCTCTTTTCCAAGAAGGTCGGCAACATAAGTATCTGAAATATATTCCCAATATTTCACAACCTCGTCATGTCCGCCTTTTTCTTCAAGATATTTAAAAAGCTCGCTGTAAAGCGGTATAAATTCAGTACATGATACCATTATTATGACCTCCTCTTATTTGAAAAATTTGTATGAAGCGGCACCGTTTTCTTCGGAATAAGAAATCATTTCGAAGTTGTAGCCGCATTCTTTGGCAATAACATCATTTACAACCGAAGTAAGCATGACATACCATTTCGAAGGCTCATATCCGCTTTCTTTCATATATTTAACCGCAGGGCATTCGCTGACTTCTACCGAGAGCTTTTCTCCGTCAATGGTGCATGCTACATTATCGGGATATTTTTCAACAGCATATATGTTTTCAATGTGTTCTTTCATTGCTTTTAAGCCGTCAGACTTAATCTTTGCAATGAGTGGACTGTAATATGCTTTTGTAAATTTTTCAAGATATTCAACCACGGCGTCATCACCATAGTTTTCGCCAACATATCTTACACCACGGTCTCCGGAAATATGAAAATCTCTGTGAAAATATTCGTTGTCTGCGGCATTTTTGTCAATTACAAGTTTCTCTGCCATTTTTTCAGCCTCCAATTTTTTTGAGAAGTTCGCTTAAGCCTTCAACGAGAATATCGTCTCCGCCTTGTTTAAGGTGGGAGCTTCTTGCTTCATAACCGCCCTCGTCATATGCACTTGAAGTGGGGAAGTATGAATCACCACCGTTTGTAAGACAGCATACCATGGTCTGCTTGAAGGGCGATGCTTTTGAAATTCTTCTGCCTATTTCAACGAATGGTTCACCGGGAAGACCTGCAAATGCAAAATCTCCGATTTTAATTGCAGTGAGAGCAAAATCAAAGCTTTCGGGTCCGTTTTCAAGCTCGCAAATTCTTGTAGCTTCGGCAACAACCGTTGTAAGTTCCATTGCATCATAACCGAGCTCGTTGTCTTTACCTTCTGCGTGAAGTTTTACGATTTTCTTTGCTTCTTCAATTCTGGAGTTATCCTGACTTGAAGGTATTGTAACAATTTTTTCGTCAAATTCAATTTCATCTGCACATATTTTTTCTGTTTTTCCGCAGATTTGAAGCACTGCACCGGCAATGGTTCTGCCCATATGTTTAGCGTGGTCAAGACCTCTCGGAACACCGTCAAAGGAATCATAGTCAAGTCCGCATCTGTCGCCTTCGGTTGGTGCGGGATTGATGTGGTTAACGTCGCCCTGAGCACCGGTTAAGAATACGCACTTAACTCCGTCTAATGCCTTTTCGACATAATATCTCACATAACCGGGATAATCGGTGCTTATTACCTCTCCGCCAACAGAGTCGGGGTGAGTTCCAAAGCATACAACATAAACATCATCTGCGTTTTCTCTTTCAATTTTAAGAAGCTGAACTTCTTCGTTTGGCTCGCCGAGAGCATGGTCAATGTTGGGGTTACCAACACCGGGATTCGTCTGAACACCACCGTCTTTCATGCGGAAACGGCGAATGAAAGAAATTTTCTTTGCTTCACCCGATGCAATTGAAAACTCGGATTCATATGTATTTTCAAGAGCCTCTTTTGCACTGTCGCAAAAAGCTTGTACCATTTTTTCTTCATAGTCTTTGTCTCCGCACAGATCCGATGCAAAATCAGGACCAATCATGGGTGCGGTGTGTGTGTGTGAACAGGTGAGGAAAATGCATTCTGCAGGAATGGAGCAAGTCTCGGAAATTCTTTTTCTGTATCCGTCACACAAATCCTTTGAAAGCATGATGATATCTGCGTTAATAACAACTGCTTTGTTTTTTCCGTCGTCAAAAGCAACGGTATTTACATAAAGGTCATCAAGAATTTCTTTTGCGAATCTTGCTTCGTAATACCCCGAAACAGGGACACCAAGTGGGGGAGTGATGCAAATTCTTGAAAAACCTGTCTTGATTTTACTCATTTTCATGTCTCCTTATAATACAAAATTATACATAATAATTATAGAATAAGAAGAATAAAATGTCAATATACAGAAAATGTTGTTAAAGGACATGTTTTAAAACAAATGTCCTCAGCGGATATTTTTGAATATCATTATAATGATGAATATTATAAACGCGATTAGTGCCAAAATATTCGGTTGGTATAAATCGGGTAATTTTTTTCTCTTTTTCATTTGTTACACCTCATTAAAATATATGCCCAAAGTATTATATATATGAATAATTTCCAAAATAATATATAACAATATGTTATAAAAAACAATAGAGTAATCGTCCTTAAAGTATAATTTACATACATTCTTTAAGGACGTGATTATGATGTATGAAAGAATAAAGAATTTAAGAGAAGATAGAGATCTGACTCAAACCGATGTCGCAAAATATTTGAATTGTACTCAGGAATGTTATTCATATTACGAAAATGGGAAGAGAGATATTCCAACAGATATTCTGATAAAGCTTTCAGTGCTTTTTGAAACAAGCATCGATTATATGCTGGGTAATACGGATGTTATTAAGCCGTATCCTAAAAAATGACAGTTTTCTGTAAAATTTACGCACAAAAAACACTCCGTGTCAGGGGGATGCCTTCAACTTAAGGGAAAACTACGTTAATGTCATCCTGAGCGGAGTGTCAACGTAGTCGAAGGATCTCATTTTTAGATGTTTCGACTTCGCCTACAGCTTCGCTCAACATGACAAAAGAGAGATATTGCGCGTTAAGTTGACGACATTGCGTGTCAGGGGGATGCCCTTGTTATGGAGTGTTTTTTGATTAAGTTATATGGAATATAATCAATTTTTAAAACAGTTTTCAGTGTGCATGTTAAGAAGGTAATTTTGAAATTACATATTAATTTCACACTCAATTGCACTTGAATCTTCTTTATGGGGAACGTATTTGTAAGTGTCTGAAAGTGCTTCTGTTTTTAAGCCTAAATCTGTTCTTAAAAGGCTAAGTGCTTTGTTTGCCTCTGTAGTCGGAGAAACAGCAAATACAAACCTGAATGAATGAGGACGGAGCTCGTAGCATTCTTCGGGTTCAGGTCCGCAGGAATTGCTTCCGAGCCCTCTTTGACGGAAGTCAATGTAGAGATAATTTGATTTTTCGGATTTTTTAAGCTCGTTTCTGTGCCTTGCAGATTCAAGAGAATTCATGTCAAAATCGTGATATGAAAATTCGAAACTGTCGGATCCGATTATCGAAAATCCGCATTTTTCTCCCATGACGGTTACAAATCCCGTGTCGCATCTTGTTCCGCATTCCTGGGGAATGTCATACATAAAATTCATATCTTTAACATTTGCCTCGTAAAGTCCGATGGGACAGTGGGCCTTTCGGTCAATATAGCATTCATCAAAGCCTCTTCCGTACCATCTGATGCGGTCAAATTCTTTGTCAAGCTCAAAGCAAATTCCAATTCTCGGCATGACTTCTCCGACTCTGCCATATGGGTTGCCTTCGTATTCAATGATCATTAAACCGTCTTTTAAAATGCGGTAGGTAAATGAAGTGTTAAACCCGGAATACACTCCGTTTGGTGCACATATTCCTTTGACTTTAACAAGAATACAATCATGGTTTTTAACAATATCAGCACCCGATGCAAAAAACTCAAAATATTTGTATCCTGCATCTTCCCAGTCTTTGATTCTTCTCGGAGCAAGTCCCACAACTCCGTCATTGTCTATGGGCGCGCGGTAGAAAACGGGTTTTATGGGAATGCTGAGAAGGAGCTTGTCTTTATATTGGTATCTGCAAAGAACTCCCTTGTCAAATGTAATATTAAAATCTTCACTTTCAATATTTAAAAGGTTTTTATCTTCAGTCACCTTGGCTTCAAAATTTTCAGACACAATTTTTTCTTTATAGTTCATTTTTATTTCGTGCTGACTTTTTGAAAGCTCGTTGTCATTTTCATCAAAAAAGCTGATGTTTACAAAGTATTTTGCACCGGCTGTACTGCTTGGTATGTCAAAGTCAATATCAAGAAATTCGCTTTTATAGGGTGTGGTTTTGAGATTGGTTATAAAACCTTGTTTTATTGGAATATAATCCTCGCAGATTTCCCATTTTGCAGTTATGTAGTCAAGAGAGCGGAAATCGTTGGTGTTGGTAAGCTTCACTTTACCATTTTCAAATTCTGTGTAACAGGGAGATAAAACATTTTTACATTCTGCCATGGAAGGCTTTGGTGTGCCGTCAGAGGTGCAATAGCCGTCAATGGTGAAGTTTGACCAATGGTTTGTTATGTCTCCGAAATCTCCGCCGTAGCGATAGAACGCATTTCCGTCTTCGTCTTCGTCATAGAATCCGTGTCCCTTGTATTCCCACACAAATCCTCCTGCAATGTGACGATTTTTGTAGATATAATCCCATGAATCCTTCATAAGTCCGGGACTGTTGCCCATTGCGTGACCGTATTCCAGCACAATAACCGGATTACCGTCTTCGGGAAAGCTTGTGAGAGATTCCAGCTTAAAATATCCGTCAAGACGAAAGTCGCATTTTTCGGGATTTCTGCCGTCTGCATCAGTGCTCAGAACCGGCACATTTCCAAGCCTTTCTTTTATAAAGTCATAGCAGGCGTCAATGTTTTCGCCTCTTCCGTGTTCGTTGCCTATGTAGCGGATAATTATGCAGGTTTCGTTTTTGTTCCTTTCCGTGAGTCTTTCGGTACGGTCAAGAAAAGCATTTTTCCATTCGGGCAGTTTCGAAATATAACCAAGATCCCCGATTGCAGAACATCCGTGAGTTTCTATGTCGCCCTCATCTGCAACATAAAATCCCATTTCGGAGCACATTTCATAGAATGCCGGTTTGTTGGGATAGTGAGCACAGCTTATGGCGTTGAAGTTGTGTGACTTTATGAGGCGTAGTTCTTTTTCAATAAAATCTACAGTTAATGCTTTTCCGTTTTTGGGGTCGTGTTCGTGACGGTTTACGCCCTTGAGCGTAATCGGAGTGCCGTTTATAAGCAGTTTGTTACCCAAAACCTCAGATTTCATAAAACCGATTCTTTTTGAGTGTATTTCACACACTTTGTCAGGATTTTTTAATGTGATATATGTGTTATAAAGGTTCGGTGTTTCAGCATTCCACATAAGCGGATTTTCGATTTCAAATTCGAAATGCAGATTTTTGCATGCAGGCTTCCATTGCTTTTGCCCATCTGCCTCCACTTCGACACTGCAGCCTGAATAATTACCCTCTGTAAGAGTTATGTCAAAAATAATGCGGTTATCCGATGTTGTAATGTGATAGTCAAAAACAGAGATTTCGCCAAGGGAGAAAAGCATAACATCTCTGAAAATCCCATTTGTCATAAGCATATCCTGATTTTCAAGATAGGTTGCATCACTGTATGTGAAAACCTTCACCGCAAGAAGATTTTCGCCCTCTCTTATTTTATCCGTAACATCAAATTCTGCCGGGAGCCTGCTTCCTTTTGAAAAACCGACATATTCACCGTTCAGCCATACAAAAAATGCGTTGTCAACACCGCCGAAATGCAGGATACTTTTTCCGCTTTTTGAGGCAATGAATTTTTTGCGGTAATATCCCACCGGGTTTTCGTGGGGGACATAAGGCGGATTAAATGCAAAAGGATATCTGACATTAGGATATGTTGGTTTGCCGTAACCTCTGTATTGCCACATTGACGGAACATCAATTGTGTCCCACTTTGAATCGTCAAGGCTTTCAAGATAAAAATCATCAATTCGGTCAAATGGTTCATACTTAAAAGAAAAATCACCGTTTAAAACTGTTATAAGCTCCGATTCTTCCTTGTTTTTGTAGTATACATCTTTTTTGAGCGATGGAACAATCGTTGACCTTGGTTTCATTCTTCCTTCGTGCAAAAACTTAGGATTATTTATTTTTTCGTTTATAAAATTCATTATTATTTCTCCTGTTAAAATATGGGATTGCTGTTCAGATTGGAGTTTGTCGGGGAGTTTAACACAAGTGCGAAAGGCTCCCTTGTGTAAAGGGAGCTGTCACGAAGTGACTGAGGGATTGTTAAATGATAAACTCTCAATCAAGCACAAATACTGCAATTGAGGCAGTTTGTTACAATCCCTCCACCGCT
>JAFQBA010000039.1 GCA_017416845.1 Clostridia bacterium | reverse complement strand
AGCCCGGTAAGCTCAAACGCCGCCCATCCGCCGGTGTTCGTGCGTATGCAGGTATAGTTGTTGTCGTAATAGGACTCACCGTTGTCTCTGACTCCGGAAGATTCCAGATATCTCCACTTTCGTGCGCCGTTATTTCCATACTCCGTAATTTTTTTTATATCACTTACGTCTGCTGCTATATCCGTATCTCCGGCTGCATTGTTCTGTACATACCCGAAGTTAAAAACCACCGATTCATCACCTGCTGCCAATGCATTACCCGACGGCAGCAATGAAGCAACCACGCCCAGACATAAAATTATCGAGAACAGCCTGCTCATTTTTTTATTTTTCATATTAAAAATTTCCTCCTTATCGTTATCATTGTCAATATTATATATCCCCTTGGCAGACGCATTCAACACATTTCGGTTAGAAATCGGGCATTTTTATCGTTGACTTTTTTGATATGCCATATTATTATATTCTTATCAAAGCTGAAACGGAGGCGGTTTAAATGAACTTTCCCTTATTTGATGAGGTCGCCTTTCTCAACAAAATTCCAATAAGAATTTCTTCGTACGCCGTGCGCGAACGCTCATTTATGTTCTCTTTTCATGAGGAATTTCAGATATGCTATGTTATGTCCGGCAGTGTTGTACACACCATCGGCGATAAGGAGTTTTCGCACGACTCCGGTTCTTGTGCTGTTTTCTCCCCTTATATGCTTCACAAGAACGACTCAACCGGATCGCAGGAGACTCCGTTGCTTATTTATATTGCATTCCGCAACAATATTTTTGAAAAAGAGGGTATTGATTTTTTCCCTTACGGTGGTGAGTGTTCTCATTTTGAAGGGTTTAAAATTCCGCATTTTTACAACTTCGGCAATAAACGAAGCAATTCTGATGCACTTGTCCGCGAAATGATAAAAGAATTTGATAAGGGAAGAGAAATGTCGGTCAAAAAGCTGACATTACTTATTGCTGATTTTTTTCGTCTTATATGCACAGAGCGTATTTCCGCCTTTCCTTCAAAATCGTTTATAAAGCAGACCAACGCCGTAAATCAGGCTGTTTTGTATATAAAACAGAATTACCAAAATAAGATTACGATTGATACGCTTTCAAAGCTTGCAGGCATGTCACGGCGCAAATTCACCGATTCTTTCAAGTCCATAACAGGCGTCAGTGTAGCTAACTTTCTTGTCTCCGTGCGCATCAAGCAAGCAATCCGGCTTATGCTTTCAACCGATATGCTCCACGATGAAGTCGCTGCCCGCACAGGACTAAACAACCACACCTACCTGTCATATGTTTTTTCTAAATATGTCGGGAAAACACCGCTTCAATATGTAAATGAAATTCGCCTCGCTTCAATGAAAGAATCGGAAATCCCCTTCAAGCAACGACATGCCTGGCTTCGGGATGTGTAAATTTATCTTTCGGAAAAATCTCCATATCTCCCGTAATCAGCTTGAACAAATTTTTCATTAAGCCGTGCAGGAATGCTGTCAGATATGAATTTGATAAAATATAAAAATAACAAAGATACACCGCACGAAAAGCCTGTCCTTTCTGTGGTGTATCTTTGTAGCGGTCCTTCTGTTTTGAGTATATATTTTGTTTCACATTCTCCCTTTAAATTTTCTGTATTTATTCGGCGAGACGCCCTTGCGCTTTTTAAACACATCTCCAAAGTAATTTGCATCGGAAAAACCGCAAATCGCCGCTATATCCGCGATTGATTTATTTGTATTAAGCAAAAGCTCATCTGCCCTTTTCATCCTTGTGCTGACAAGATATTCGCTGAAATTAAGCCCGGTGACGCTTTTGAACTTCTTCGAGAAATAGCTCTCACTCATATGAACATAGCCTGCAACCTTTGAAAGTGTTATGTCCTTATCATAGTTGTCGTATATAAATCTCGCCGCAGTCTGTATTTCTTTCTCGGGAATCTCTTCCGGAATATCTCCCCCTCTTTTGCGTTTGTTGTAGCGCAAAATGAAAACAAAAAGCTCTGATAAGTAATTCTTTATCATTGCATCGGCATATTTGTCACTCTTTCTCTCGAGATATTCTTCTTCAATCCGATCAAACAGGCTGAGGATATATTCTCTTCTTGATTCAGGTATGCTGATTACGGTCGTATCAAAAACGCTTTTAACCGATTTCTCTCCCATCTCCCGACAGATTGACTCTGCATACTCTTCCGAAAAGTTTATGAGATAGCGCGTGTGGGGGTTTTTTACTATAGCCGTGGTTTTGTGAATTGAACCCTTTGGAATGAGAATCAAATCACCCTTTTTCATGTCATAAATCGTATGATCGACAAACTGGCGCCGTGTTCCGGAAACAAGATAGTATATTTCGTATGTATTGTGATAATGCGAGTCAGACACAAAATGAACATCGGCTCGTTTTGCTTTACCGATAGAAAAATCGGGCTCGCCCGGAAAATAATATGCAGATGTGTCCATAAAACACACTCCTTTTCGCTGATAGAATAATTGTATCATATTTCAAGTCGGTTGTATAGCAAAAAAACAGTATTTTGCAAAAAAACAGCAGAATATTACCTTGTTATTACTGTGTTATTATTTTACAATAAGCTTACCAAATTATAAAAGGAGAAATATGAAAATGGAAGTAAGAATTTGTAAAAACCCCGAGGAGCTCGGAAAATCCGCAGCAATCCACACAGCAAACGTCATCAATGAATGCATTGCAAAAAAAGGATGTGCAAGAATAGCACTCTCAACAGGTGCATCACAGTTTGACACAATCAAAGAGCTTGTTAAGCAGGATGTTGACTGGAGTAAGGTCGAGATGTTCCATCTTGATGAGTATGTTGACCTTCCCGAAACTCATGTCGCAAGCTTCCGCAAGTACCTCAAGGAACGCTTTGTTGACCGGGTTAAGAACTTAAAGGCTGCTCACTTTGTTGACGGAACAGAAGAGGGAATCGCACGCCTTACAGAAGAAATCCGCAAGGCTCCGATTGATATCGGTCTTATCGGTATCGGTGAAAATGCTCACATCGCATTCAACGACCCCCCTGCAAACTTTGAGACAACAGCGGCATACCACATCGTAAATCT
>JAFQBA010000038.1 GCA_017416845.1 Clostridia bacterium | reverse complement strand
TTACTTTGCCTCGGGGACAGGAAAAAACGATTCAGAATTGTCAAATCGAATGCGAGTCGGGAAGTATTCCCGATTCGCACGTGCCCGAAGGAGTACAAAGGTACTTCGAGGGTGAGATTTGGCAAGAGCAAAAAGGCATATAATGGGAGAAAAATATCTTGCAAAGATATTTTTCATCCTATTTGAAATTATTTCAAATTACAATGTATATTATCACTATTTTTAAAATTATTTTATTGCCTTTTTGCGGTCTGGACTTTTTTTACGTCCCCGATAAACTCCAATTTTTCGGTGAAAAATTTTACACAGCATTTTACTTGTCACAGCGTTGAGCAAATATTGATTTTCCGAGAATCATGTGGTATAATCAGCTCAGAAAAAGCCGACGAAAGGAAATGAACATTATGAAAATACTGTCAATAGGCAACAGCTTTTCCATTGATGCGCAAAATTATCTTCACGCAATTGCACATCAGGACAAAGAGGAAATTTCCGCCGCCAATCTGTATATAGGCGATTGTACTCTCGAAATTCACTACCGCAATATGCTGAGCCAAAGGGATGCATATGAATATTGGTTTAACGGTCACAATACTCTTTTAAAGGTTTCACTTGATGATGTACTACTGAGTTCCAACTGGGATGTGGTAACCCTGCAGCAGGGAAGCCTCCGCTCTCCCGATTACGAAACATATCAGCCATACCTTGGTGCCCTTGCGGAGTATGTGAGGAAATGCGTGCCAAAAGCAAAAATTGTTATCCACCAAACTTGGGCATATGACAAAGAAGCACCGGCACTTTCAAAGCTTAATTTCGCCACTCCCAAAGAGATGTTTACGAAGGTAGAAGCCACCTATGCCAATGCCGCAAAAGATATTAATGCAGATTTCATACTGCCATCGGGAAAACTTTTGGATATGCTCGCAGATGCAGGCTTTGAAAAGCTTCACAGAGACGGCTACCATGCAAGCTACGGAGTGGGCCGCTATGCAATTGCTCTTTTGTGGTATGCAATTCTTTGCAAAAAAGATGTAACAAGCAATACCTTTAATGATTTTGACGAAGAGATAACGCCCGAACAGGTCATTACAATTAAAAACTGTGTAAAGAAATTATGTGAATCCCTTTGAGGAATTTTTATAATAATGTTAAATTGGAGTTTGGCGGGGAGTTTGAAGTTGGAATGTGCATTGTAGGGCGTGACGACCTCGGCACGCCGTGTTATCTATTGATGAAATTATGCTAAAGCGTGAGGCTTCTCCTTGAGGAGAAGGCTTACGTTCTGGTGTTTGTTATATAGTTGGGGATTTTTTGAATTTATTCGGCGTGCCGAGGTCGTCACGCCCTACGATGTTCTTGTGTTAAACAGCTCGACAAACCCCAATTTGAATTTGCAATAAACAAACTATAATTTTAATAAAATTAGCACCAAAGCATATTCCACTTATATTTTCAATGCCTTCCGGGCAATAGTAGCCCTCGTGACCGCCAACTCCAAAGGGCATGATGTTATCGCCGTTGTTGGTTATAACATAATCGGTTTTAAGCTTGTTCCCCACAAGCTCAAAAACAACCTTGAATGCAAAATCAAACAGATAGCCGGGTATTATTTTTTCCTTAAAGGTTTGTCGTGATATAATGTGATTCCGTTTTTCATGTTACGATAATCTTTTATATTTATTTTAAAATACTTTTTAAATGTTTTTCTGAAGTAGCTTTCATTACAAAATCCGCAGTACTCCGCCACCTTTGCCGTAGGCAAATTATGATTTGTCAGAAGCCTTTCGGCATTTAACATTCTCACGTTCAAAAGCTGCTGTGAAAAAGTGATGCCGGTTGAAGCTTTATAAACAGACGAAACATAAACCGTCGAGAGATTAAGTTCATTTGCAATTTGCTTCAAAGAAATCTTTTCACTGTAGTGATCATCGATAAATCTGTCAATTTTTTTGATATAATAATTTGCTTTGCTTTCTTCGTCAATGTTTCGCACTGCCCTGTCAATTTCACACAATAGTCCTATAAATTCTGCCGCAAAAACTTTTTTCATGACTTCGCCGGAAGGTAAATTATATTTTATCATATTATGCAGAGCTTTAATCGCATAAAGGTTAAGGGAATCAGGCGGATTATTTATAAATTGCGGAAGCAATATTACAGATTCATCTCTGAAATCATTCTCTCCAAACTCACATTTCGTACATTCCAGATCAGGTATCATCACCGCAACCGAGGTTATGGATATGGGAGAATTTGTTTCGCAAAAGCATTTCACATCATCATCACCCACTATGCAGGATATGTCATTTCCGTGTACAACATATGTTTTTCCGTTAATAATCTTGGTTTTTTTGGTGAATGAAGACACCGAAATCTCTATCATATTTTTATTGTGTCTGTTTTCCCACATATAGTCCGTAACAGTTGTAGCACACGCCCACAAAGAAACAGGCAAAGAATTGAATTTTATTTTATATCCATACATACATATTCACCCTCTCTGAACATATTATCATAACCATAGCAAAAAAGCAATTAACAAATTACCCGAAATATTAATTTTATACATATTATTTTGTTCTTGTATGTAGTATACTTTCATTATTAAATGCGAAAGGACGATTAATTTGTATAAGCTTTATCCCGTAACAGAAACCGATAATAAATGTAATGACTATATTGTAAAGATAAACGGAGAAGCGGTAGCCCTTGACAGTGCAAGAGTTTCAAAGGTTCCGTTTAACCGCCGTTGGCCGGGACATCAGCGCAGTCTCGACCAGTCTGAGCTTATTAACTTTTTATCTCTTGCAACCGACGAAGAGCTGCACTTTGAAATAACACCCCAAAAGTCGTTTGAAAAGGTCGAAATCCGTCCGCATTCTCTGGGAATCAATCCTGAAATAAAAGACGGAACAATTTGCTTCACATTGAAAAAGCCTGCCTTCTTCACCGTTGAACCCTTTGGCAGAGAAAGCGCACTGCATATTTTTGCGGACACTGTGTCAAATTATGATATTGACACAAATTCCGATGATGTCATATATTTCGGCAAAGGCGAACACGATGCAGGGTTTATAACCCTTAAAAGTAATCAGACTCTTTTTATTGATGAAGGAGCGGTCGTTTACGGATGTGTAAGAGCAAATGATGCCGAAAACATAAAAATTGTCGGAAGAGGTATCCTTGACAACAGCCGCAACGAAGGTACAATTCTTTTTGAATGCTCTGCCGAAAACAACGACACCGCAGTTAAAAATGTGAAAAGACCTCACACCGTTCAGATTGAGTATTGTACAAATGTCGAAATAGACGGCATAACAATCCGTGATTCTCTTGTGTACAACATTCGCCCCATCGGATGCAAAAATTTGCGCATTTCCAACGTAAAAATCATCGGATGCTGGAGATACAATTCCGACGGAATTGATATGCACAACTGCGAAGATGTGCTCATTGAAAACTGCTTTATCCGTTCATTTGATGATTCAATCTGCGTTAAGGGATTTGACTGCTATTATGAAGGTGATGTGGAAGAAGCGGTAAAAAAAGCAATGTACAGAAACGGCAAAAGCTATGATGTTTTCAAAAACGTTCTGGTCAGAAACTGCGTTATATGGAACGATTGGGGCAAATGTCTTGAAATAGGTGCCGAAACCCGAGCCGAGGAAATGTCATCAATAGTATTTGAAGATTGCGACATAATCCACGCCACAAGCACAGTTCTCGACTGTTGTAATGTTGATTATGCAGATGTTTTTGACGTAATATACAGAAACATAAACGTGGAATATGACGATTTACTTATGTGTCCCGCTCTTCAAAAATCCGATGCCGACAAATACACAGACCTCACCGCCGATTATACACCTAATCTTGGTGAAGTTACCACGACATATCACTTTGAATATTCTGCAGGAGGCTCACGCAGAGGTAAATGTCACGATATCAAATTTGAAAATATACATCTTTACGGCAACAAAGAGCCACACTTCCACTTTAAGGGATATGACGAAAATCACAAAACAAAAAACATTGAGATTAAGAATGTTTTTTGGAATGATAAATTACTTACCGAAATAAAAGAGGAACATTTTATAATGGAAGAATATACCGAAAATATAATCTATAAAGCTGACAACGATTCCTATGCACAGCTCAAAAAAAATACAGTAGACGGGAAAAATCAGCTTTCCGAAAGCTCAGTGGTACGCTTCATAAATCAAAGTGGAAGTGGAATAAAGGTAATGTTTGTGGGTAATTCCATTACTCTCCACAGTCCCAGACCCGAAATCGGCTGGAACTTTGAACACGGAATGGCAGCATCAAAGCCGGAAAATGATTATGTACACATTCTGGCAAACAAAATAAACGAAGTGGTGCCCGATTCACGTTTTTGCATTTGTCAGGTGTCAAAATGGGAGGTTGAGTTCAAAAACGGCGAAGCGACCTATCACCTTTATGAAAATGCAAGAAATTTTGATGCAGATATCATTGTTGTGAGATCTGTTGAAAACTGCCCTATTGCAGATTTTGACCATGCACTGTTCAAAAACCGATTTGCATCGCTTATGGACTTTTTGAACAAATCGAAAAAGGCAAAATTTATTTTCACAACAGGATTTATGAATCATCCGGGAAACAAAGTCATCAAAGAATATGCCAAAGAAATCGGATACCCCTGTGCAGTGCTGAACGATCTTGGAGAAAGAGACGATATGAAGGCAATCGGACTTTTTGAGCATAGCGGAGTTGCCAATCATCCCGGAGACCTTGGAATGAAAACTATAGCCGAGAGAATTTTTGACAAGCTTAAAACTCTATTGTGATTACGGACACAAAAAAATAATTTGTGAGACAAATGGAGCCAAAAGCACATACCACCTATATTTTGCATAAGCAAAAAATCCCGAATACACAGGCAATGACTGCTTGCATATTCGGGATTTTTGATGATAGTTATTGTTAGTATTCTCACTCACTGAATTCTGCCCAATGTGGAGCCACAAAGGTTTCGCCTGCAGGGAGAATCACAATGCCGCTAACCTTTTCAAGATCACGGTTGGGGTATGTTGAAATCTGATAGCTGTACCAGGGTTCGAGGCACAAAAACTTTGCTCCGGGTTTTGACCACACAAGAAAATGATTTGAACCCTTGAAGTCAACATGAACCTTTTTGTTGCTTTTGGTGTGCACAAGGGTTGCAGATGAAAATTCGGGATTTTTGAAAAACAAAAGGGATCCGGTGAAATATTCATATTTAAGGGGAACAACTTTTCCGCCACCGGTTAGCACAACATTATCCTTCACAAGCCCTTCAACACTTTTTTCAAAGTGTACCTCGTATTCCTCAATGCCTTCCGGGCAATAGTACCCCTCGTGACCGCCAACTCCAAAGGGCATGATGTCATCGCCGTTGTTGGTTATAACATAATCGGTTTTAAGCCTGTTTCCCACAAGCTCAAAAACAACCTTGAAAGCAAAATCAAAGGGATAACCGTTTAAGGTTTCTTCATCGGGAAGGAGCGAAAATTCTGCCTTTGTGTCGCTTATGAGATTTACTTCAAATTCCTTTATGTTGGCAAAGCCGTTACCTTTGAGATGATATTCCTTGCCTCTGAATTCATATGTATCATCCTTAAAAAAACCGCAGAAGGGAAACAGTATCGGTGCAGTTGACTTCCACACACCAACCTCTCCGGGCCACATAAATTTTGTTCCGTTGCAGCCGTTTACATATTTAAGCTATGCTCCGAATGTATCAATTCCCACAGTGAGTTTTTCGTTTTTGATTTCAATAACAGGCATAATAAAAATCCTTTCTTTTGCCGCCATCAGGCGTTTTTGTGTTTAATAATTCTTTTTTCTGTATTCGGCGGGAGTTATCCCTGTTGCTTTTTTAAATTCTCTGCAAAAATATTCTAATGACAAGAATCCGCTCTGCCGTGCACATTCCTCGGTAGACATAAAGGAATATTCCAAAAGCTCTTTAGCTTTTTTTATGCGTACAGACTTTATGTATTGTATGGGTGATATGCCGTACTGTGATTTGAACAGCTTTCTGAAATATACTTCACTCATATTGACTCTATGAGCAAGCGAAGATACACTTAGCTGTGTATCCGAGCAGTTTGAATCAATATATAATTGAACTTCTTTTATTTTCATCTGAGATGTGGGCGCTATATAATTTGCGCAAACAGATGAAGCTATACTTGCGTAAATATCGTAAATCACAGACATACATCGCTGAAACGAAGCCGTCGATGCTGTTTTATAGAGGCTGTGGAGTTTCAGAAAAAGGTTTTCTGCGTTGGAAATATTTTCGGGATAATACACGTCACTTTTTCTGTGCGTGCTTTCAACAAATTCAAAATCACAGTATATGCTTTGGTACACAGGAGTGAGGATATCCATTTTGTAAACCGCATGATGAGCGAGATACAAAATATCGCCCTCATTCACACAAATTGTATATCCGTCATCAAAGGTATAGCTGCAGCTTCCACAGGTTATAAATACAAATGCATCACTGTGTCTGCCGTTTACTCTGATTTGTTTTGAGTTGTTAAGCTTTGTCGACAAAACATTGATTATTTTTCTGAAACAAAGATTTTCACAAGCAATATTTATTTTATCCACAAAATCACCATTTAAAATTCATTTTAATATCGTTATTATACATTATATTTGTGTAAAATTCAAGTTTTATGATAATTCTGTTTCGAAAAGTTCAATTTTACCGTTTCTGACAATTTACAGTGGCAGTTTGTTTTGATATTATGAGCATATAACAATTATACAGAAAGAGTGATTTTATGTCAATGACAAGAGAAGAACTTACAAAATACATTGATACCAGATGGAATTGCGAAGGAGAAATTGATGTTTTTGAAAAGGACTGTGAAACCTTTGTCTTTCTTATGGATAATTGTCAAATTACCATACCCGAAGAAAACCGATTTTTTGTTGATGTAAACTGCCATCATCTTGCCGCTGAGCTTACATGGCGTAGGGCACGGACTTTTAAAAATGAAATTATGAAAGAAATACACGTTCACGCAAACGATACCCTTACATACACAGGTATACTCGACATAAGTCACACCTGCCCAAAATGGGAAGACATTTTGGAGCTTGGCTTTTACGGATTGAAAAAACGTGTTGAAGAATACAAAAACAAATACTCAAAAAATGACAAAACCGAAAGATTCTACAACGGAGTACTGAAATTCTATGACGGAATAGACAGATTTCTTGAAAGAGCGGCAAAGCTTGCCAAAGAGTGTAATAAATCGGAAATGGCACAGGGTCTTTTGAATTTAAGAAACAGACCACCCCAAAACCTTTATGAAGCAATGCAAACGAGCATTGCATATTATGTTTTTCACCATACGTTTGAAGGCACATATCTTCGCACCATGGGAAGAATAGATGCTCTTTTTTATCCGTTTTGGATAAAAGAAGACAAAGAATATGCAAAAAAGCTCATATATGATTATTTTGCCGAAGCAGACCGTCTGAAAGCTCCTGCAAACATTCCCTTTGCCTTTGGCGGAAATGATGAAAATGGCAATTCAACCGTCAGCGAGCTTACATATGAAATTGTGGATATGTATGCAAATTCTAATCTCTCAAACACAAAATTCCATCTGCTTTGTGCTGACAACACTCCCGATGCCATTGTTTCCGAGTGTTTTAAAGCAATTCAAAGGGGCAAAAACAGCATATTCTTTTTGTCTGACAGCAAGGTTATTGAGTCGCTGATTAAAAACGGTGCCGACACATCCGATGCAATGAAATATCACATTGTGGGTTGCTATGAAGCAGGCTGCGAGGGCGAGCTCACATGCACCTCAAACGGAAGAATATCCATTCCAAAGGCTCTGGAATTTGCCTTAAACGGCGGAAAAGATATGATTACCTGCTATCAGACAGGACTTGAAACAAACTCTCACTTCGAAACCTTTGAGGAACTTTTTGACGAATTTGAAAGACAGTTTGCTTATCTTTGCAGGCAAACCATGGAAGTTATCGATCACTATGAAGCTCACTATGACAAGCTCCACTGTGCCCCGCTTTTTTCGTCAACCTATCCCGACACCTTAAAAAGCGGAAAAGACCTATACTGCAACCGTGGTGCAAAATATAACAATTCGTCTATCAATGCAATCGGTCTGGCAACAGCGGTGGATTCTCTTGCTGCCATAAAAAAGCTTGTGTTTGATGATAAAACAATGTCACTTGAAAAGCTTGCAGAAATTCTGAAATCAGACTGGAAGGGTGAAGAAGCGCTAAGGCTCACCATAAAAAATAAATATCCGAAATACGGAATCGGCGATGACGAAACAGACGAGCTTGCCAAAAGGGTTGTGGATATGATGTCTTCTCACATTTCGGGAAAACCCAATGCCAAGGGCGGTGTGTACCGTCTCGGACTTTTAACCATTGACTGGAGATGGGAATTCGGCGAAAAATGCGGTGCTTCGGCAGACGGCAGACGAAGAGGCGAAACCCTTTCGCAAAACACAAGTGCAACCTTTGGTGCAGCCCGTGAAGGAGCAACGGCTCATCTCGCCTCCATTGCCCGAATCGATGCCTCAAAAGTACCCAACGGCTCAATTGCCGACATTGATCTCCACATTAGTGCAGTGAGAGGAGTGGCAGGCAACGAAGCCTTGTGTGCTATGCTCAAAACCTATTTTGATCTTGGAGGATTCGGGGTTCATTTTAATGTGCTTGACACCGAAATCCTTAAAAAAGCAAAAGAAGACCCGTCAGCCTATCCCGACCTTCAGGTGAGACTTTGCGGATGGAATGTTTTATTTTCCACACTAAGCGAAAAAGAGAAGGATGAATTTATTGCGAGGTCGGAAATATGAAAGGTCTGATATCATCAATCAAACGTATGGAGATTCACGACGGTGACGGGGTGAGAACAACCGTATTTTTTAAGGGGTGTACTTTAAAGTGTATATGGTGTCACAACCCCGAAAGCATTTCACCAATGGAACAAACCGCTTACTTTAGACAAAAATGTATTTCGTGCGGACTTTGCAAAGGCGAAAGAAGCAAAGACACTTCCCTCTCCTGCCCAACCGGTGCATTGACCCATTTCGGCACAGAATACGAAGCAGAGAAGCTATGCGAAATTCTTGCCAAAGACAAAGCATATTTTGACAACAGCGGTGGCGGTGTCACTTTTTCGGGTGGAGAATGTCTTATGCAAGCGGATTTTGCAAAAGAGCTTGCCGAAAAGCTTAAAGAAAAAGGAATAAGCGTGTATATCGACACCTGCGGATATGTTAAAAAAGAGGCTTTTGAAAAAATAATTCCCTTCACCGACAATTTTTTGTATGACATAAAAGCAATTGATTCAAAAGTTCATAAGGAGTGTACCGGAAAGGATAATGACCTGATTTTGTCTAATCTCCGTTTCATTCTTGAGAAAGGCTGTGATGTGGAAATCAGATATCCCCTTGTAAAAGGTTATAACGACGACGAGGCAGAAAAAATAGGAGAATTTTTAAAGAAATGTAATTTTTCGGGAAAGGTTAAGGTTTTGCAATACCACGATTTTTCCGGTTCAAGATATGAAGCTCTCGGCATGGAAAATACCATGCCAAAAGCATTCACTTCATTTGAAGATGTTGAAAAAGCCGTAAAAACAATAAAGAGATTTTCAATAGATTGCATAAACGGAATGACAGAAGATTAATTTAGTTTTAACATCCAAATCATAAGATGATTTTATAACTTGCACAAACCGGACAAATACTCTCTGTACTGTTCCAAACCATAATTCTGTCACCTATGCCGAGAATGATATCTTTTTCGGATGTTATGCTAACCGTTTTTGCTCTGTCAATTTCAACATCAACTATATCCACATCAACAAGTTTTCCACCGTCATAATCTGCAAAAATCACCGTATATGTTCCCGCTGTCGCAAATGCAATGTCTGCTGTTGTTTTATTACCGTTTGCGGCGGATTTTATAATTGCAAACCTTGATGCCGTCTTATATTCATCCGGGATAACGGGTGTTTCAAAAACAGCTTTTCTTGCGGCTTCGCAAAGAATGCTTGCATTGGTTGCCGACAAATCACCAACAAAAGAGAAGTTAGTCGGCTCTATATTAAAAATTTTTGCAAACAAACATGCCGCGGCAAGGTAGCTTCCTGCATATGAGGGATGAGATTTGTCGGCATTGTAGAGTTCTATGCTGCTTTGATTGGTGTAAACATCATAAAAAGCAAGCCCAACGTGTGCAACGGGAATGTCAAGTTCATCGCCTATTGCCTGATATCCTGCTGCAAGTTTCCATGTCATGCTTTCGTTTGTCCATCCGTTTGACTCCAGAGTAGAGCTTCCCGTTTTACGTCCCCATGTAGAATACAAAACAGGCTTTGCTCCGGTCGCTCTGATTCTTTCCGAAAGGTTTCGGACAGCGGAGTAAAAGTCGGGGGCATTTGCACCAGCAGGACGAACACTTTGCTCCTGAAGTATTACATAATCATAGCTTTCAGCTCCGGTCAATGCCTTTTCAACCTTTGCACCGTATTCATCTTTCGGATCGGCAAATTGAGAGAGCTTATGCGAACCCTTGGTTATGGAAGTAATTTCCACATCATACCCTGCCGATTCGGCAATCTTCTCAAAAATGGCAGTAGGCATATCGTTATAGAATGTATAGCTGTTTCCGATAAATAAAATAGAATATGTTTTTTTCACGTTAGTTTCCTCCAACCCGGTCAATGTTAAATCCGATTCATTATTCCCGGCAGACGTGTGAGCATATACCGTTAAACTCATCATAAAGATTATCATCATTATACAAAGTAAACTTCGCAGTTTCACAAAACCACTCCTCTTAAAATTATTATGTCTTGATTATAACACAGCCTTATGGTATAATCAAATATATATAATTTTATACATCTTATAATCTTTTGTTTATGAGGAGTGAGAACATGGAGCTTTCAGCAAAATATGCTTATATGATTTGGAAGAAAAAGAGCTTTTCTTTGGCGGCAAAGGCGTTGTTTATTTCACAGCCTGCACTTAGTGCAACCATCGCAAAGCTTGAAAAAGAACTGGGATTCAAGATTTTTAACCGCTGTGGCTCACCAATCACGCTAACACTGCGCGGAAGTATCTATATGGATTATCTTGAAGAAATAATTGACCGGGAAAATACATTTGAGCAAAGGATTCGTGCCGTTAATAACATGAGCTACGGAAGCTTGACAATTCGCGGCAGAATGTCCTCTGCCCGAAAGCTCTTGCCGACCATCTGCGGAAAGTTTTATCACAGATATCCAAATATAAATGTCACTATTGACATCAACCAATCACGCGAAAACTCACAGGATAAGCCCATGGACTTGGTTTTTAGTTTTGAACCGGACCCCAAGGGATGCGATGCCATCGCTTTGCTTGAAGAACGACTGATAATTGCTCTTCACAAAAATCACCCTTGCGCCGACAAACTATCACATCTCGCCACACCATTTGAGCAAATATCTGCCCGTAATATTGACCCTCACAAGGAGATAACAGATATTTCAATTTTCCGTGATGTTATGTTTATAAAAACGGGGTCTACATCCGATTCAGACAAACGGTTAGGTCAAATGCTGCAAAACCACAAAGTGGCACCATATGTAATAACAACCATACCAACCTTTGAACTACGGTATGAGCTTATGCTTGAAGGTATCGGTGCACTGCTTGTATCGGATTTGTTTGTAAAGGATTTTGTTCATAACAGAGAAGATGTCCTCTTTTTTGCTCTTCGAAACCCTCTCTCTTTTCGAACATTATACATTCAACCCCGAAACAGCGGTTCGGAAAATGAAATTATAAACAAGTTTATATCTATAGCCATCGAATGCTGTCAGGATATGAAATAAGTGATTTCCGGCACCGACAAATTTTTGTATGGCATAAAATCATTAATTATAATACTTTTTATATAATCTGTAAAAACAAGAATAATCGCCAAATCCCACTTTGGATGCGGCAGTTTTAAGAGGCTCTCCGCGGCAAATAAGGTCGTGGGCAACAGAGAGCCTCTTTTTTGTGATATAACGGTACACCGAAATGTTTAGCTCATCTGTGAATTTGTGTGAAAGGGTTGAGGGCGAAACATAAAGGATTTCGGCAATGGATTTTACCGACAAATCCTCACTGTATTTTTCGTCAATAACTCCAAGTGCCTGCCTTACCACCGGCGAAAGATTGCCGCTGTCGCTGACTGCCTCAAAGGGTTTTAGTTTGAGGTACACAAGAAGCTGAACAAGTGCCGAGTTCACATACAGCTTTTTGTCATCAAGCGGAAGCTCACTTTTTGCAATTTCAATCAGATGGTCAAAAACCGACACAAGTCTTTTGTCAGGATTTGAAATAACCTTGATTGCGTTCATAATCTCAACGGAAATCCCGGAAAGCTCCGGTGTTTCTTTAAAGCCCAGTATGCAACGGACATAGCTTTCGGGTTGGCTGATGCAAAACTGATGAAAGTTTTCTTTGGGAATAAGGACAATGCTCCCGGGAGTGAGTTCTTGCTGAATGTTTTTTGAAATCAGAAAAGAGCTTCCCGATATAAAGAAAACAAATTCGCTGTATTCGTGAAATTCCTGATCTTTCAGCATGGGTTCACCCTTGGCATATTTAAAATGAAACTCGTTGGTTTCGATGTAATATTCAAAATTATTTTCCATTTTGTCACCTGCCGTTCGGATTTTGTTTTAAATTGGGGTTTATCGAGGAGTTTGAAGATGAAATGAACACCAGAGCGTTGCCTCCTTTGTGTAAAGGGAGGGGGACCGCGTAAGCGGTGGAGGGATTGTAACAAACTGCCTCAATTGCAGTATTTGTGCTTGATTGAGAGTTTATCATTTAACAATCCCT
>JAFQBA010000003.1 GCA_017416845.1 Clostridia bacterium | reverse complement strand
TTCAAGAAGAAAAAGTCCTTAGATTTCTTTTCAGGAAAATATCTTCTCATAGTTTCATTATAACTCAAATGGTTTTGTCGCATATCCATTATAACAGATATTTTGAAATCTGGCGAGTAGATTTTGTTTTTTTCTGTTTTACCCATAAAAATATGCACCTCCAAAAGTGTCTAACTTTTGGGGTGCATATCATTAAAACTACTACGCTATAAAAAGTCTAACTTTTTGGGGTCACATCAAATTAATTTACATTCCATTTTTGTATAATATTAAAAATTAAAGCTTTTCAAAGAGCCATATTGTTTCATTGGGATTATCCTTATAATCTGAAAAACCGTGAACCGTAAGTTTTATTTTCTCTCCGCTTATCTTTTCATAAGTGATTCCGGGGGAATGCCCTTCTGCTATCTGTGCCCTGATTGCATTGAAATTGGAAAATCCCATTAGTGAACGATGATAGTCGGGATTAACCATAGTATTCATATAATTTGTAAGTGCGGTTTTAAAACTTTTGCTGCTTTCGAGTATTTCAAGAAGAAAATCCGGAGACATAATGTGTCTGGCTTCATCTTTTTCAAGGTTAATGCAATATATTCCAAGATAATGCTTACTCATCACGTTGAGAGCTTCGTTGAGATCTTTGATACCGGTTTCTATGTGCTCTTTTTTGCCGGTGCTTGTTTTAGAGATGGAGTTGAGTTCTTTTTCCTGATAATACTTTGCTTTTCTTTCATACATTTTCTTTTCAGCATTTTCTATGAGTACATCAGGTGAAGTAGAGCCTGATGAAAATTCAACGCCGTATGAAATATGATAGTTAGCTTCGCTTACCTTATCCAACAGGACATTTAAGCGATTTTCAAGCTCATCTTTGGAAATGTTATCTGAGAAAATTACATATTCATCTCCGCCCATACGGTAAATTTTGCTGGTATCAAAAGCATCCTTGGTTGCGTTGGCAATGTATAGTAACATTCCGTCGCCTGCATTATGGCCGAATTTGTTGTTAAACATATGCAGACCGTCAATATCAATATAAATGCAAGACAGCTTTTTTGAGTTTATTTCTTCGTAAAAAGGCAAGTCTTTTTTATAAGCCATTCTATTATATAGTCCTGTGAGTGAATCTGTAATTGCAATCGTTTCCGTTTGGTGCAAATAATTCCTGTTGAAAATAGACATGGAAAAACAAATTGCAATTTCTTTTAGTAATTTGCATGCAGAAAATGCATTTTTCGGATTGGTAACTCCGATGATACTTGCGCGCTTTTTCTTGTTAATAACTGTAGCAAAACACACAGATTTAATACCATATTGTATCATTGTATTATAAATAGAAGGATATTCCATTTGAATAATTTTGCTTTTGGTAATTTTGTGGACAAGTGCAGAAAGCTCGTTGTCTTCCCTGTGTTTAGCAGAGTATGAAAGAAGATTCATAATAAACTCATCTTCTGCTTCAGCAGATAACTTCAAAATCTTTTTGTCGTTTGAAATAAATATACATTCATCTGCATCTGTATCCGAGAAAAACGCCATTTTTGATTTGGTATGGTGTGCGATAGATGCCAGAGAAACTGGAATGATTTCAGGATTTTGAGTTACTTCAAGCAGTTGTTTCCTTATTTGCGAAGCCCTAAAATGAAGTGCAGAAGATTTCCTTTCGCTGTTTGTAATGATTATGAGATATATAATCATTATAGATACAATAATGATAAACATTGTAAGGAGATTTCGACGCATTTCGTTAGCTCCGGCATAAACCTCGCTTTCTGGCATCAAAAGACAAATCTGCCAGTTACCGTGATTGAGTTTTGAATAGTGACCGTACACAAATTCGTTGTTGTTGGGTCGCTTAAACTTTGTATATCCCGATTCACCTTCTACTATATCGTTACCAAATTCTCGATACGTATAATTGTCAAAAAAACTAGTGTGTTTTATGTATGATAAGTTAGGTTCATCGTTGGCAGAGTTTAATATGAAATCTAAATTATCTCTGTCAATAATCCAAAGAACACTATTGTTACCCGGCAGCATGGCTGTGTATTTTTCATACAAATCTTCAATATCAATTCTTCCGTACAAAATTGCCACAATTTCTTCTTCACCGGTTTCGTCATTATTCACTTTAACAGGGACAGCATCGCGAATAATTTTTGTGTTTTCTTTTGTATAATCATCAACAACATCACTTATATAATAAGACTGTCCTTTTTCTTCAAATTCCTTAACCTCGTTTTCAAACAATAATTTACCGGTAAGAGAAACCGAACCTAAGCGTGTTATTAATGTGTTATTCGGAAAAAATAAAGCTATGTGTTCTATAAGTCCGGTTTTTACATATGTTCTAAACAAAAAATCGTAAGCTTCTTCTGAATATTCATTACCGGATATGGTGGCTTGTGTGTATAATTCGGACGCAATATTTGCCAGAGAAAAAAGATTTTCTGTATCAGATTTAAGCTGAATATTAATATCATCCTTAATCTCTTTTGTATAAATATGAAGTTCTTTCGAAGCATTTTTTTCGGCATTATCATACACATATGAAATCATAAGCCAGAACGCAAGACAAAGCAAAAGTGAAAGTGTAACAGAATACAATACTTTCTTTAATGCATTATTATTCTTTGTAATCAATATGCTTCCTTCTTTCAATAAATAATCTTAAAGTTAGCTTCAGCGTCATCCGAGAACATTTCTGGATGCACCGGTTATATCGTGTTCATCAAATCTATCTTTTGCAAGAGCTGCAGGGAATGGCTTAGAAAAATACCACCCTTGAATATAGTCACATTCTGATTGTGTAACAAATTCATATTGTTCATCTGTTTCAACACCTTCACAAACTACTTTTAAACCAAGATTGTGTGCGAGAGAAATAACTCCTGAAAAGAGATTTTTGCCTTGATTCCGGTTGGTTTTAAGCATGATATCACGGTCAATTTTTACTATATCAATAGGATAGGAACAAAGGTTTACAAGAGAAGTATATCCGCTTCCAAGGTCATCGAGAGCAATGGAATATCCCATTTTTTTGCAAATGTCAATATTGCTTGTTGCATTTTCAAGATTTTTTTCGGCAGCGTCTTCGGTTATTTCTATGATAAGCTTAGATTTTTTAAAATGATATTTATCGGCAATGGTGGTAATCTTTTCTATGAAGTCAACTTCAGACAGGGTGATTCTCGTAATATTACAAGATACAGAAACATCGTTCATTTCAGTATCCTGCCATGCTTCAAGCTGTTTACACACCGATTCAAACATAAAATAATCAAGCTTGGAAATGAGGGCGGAGTTTTCCATTATTTCAATATATTCACCCGGGAACACAAGACCCCTTTGGGGATCCTCCCATCTTGAAAGAGCCTCGGCGGAGACTATCTTCCCGGTTTTGTTTTCAACAATATACTGGAGATACAGTTTAAATTCCGAGTTGTTTAATCCATCGGAAATACGTTTTACTATTTCAAGCTCATGACCTGAAAGATGAATTAGCGATTCGTCACACACAATAAGGGTGTTTTCAGTATTAAAAATAGTATTGCAATTTTTTCGAAGATTAAATAGCAGGGTTTCGCAATTATCATCCTCACGCTTAAGATTATAGAGGGCAGCATAGCACATGTTAGATGCGGCAACATCGTCTGCTTTTGAAAAAGAATTTAATTTATTTATCAGAGTTTCAATTTTATCCTTAGCAAAACTTTGATTATCACATTTGAACATAAATGCAAATCCGTTTTCGGAAATTCTTGCAACATAGTCATCAGCAAGTGCAAAAGAGGAAAGAACTTTTGAGGTGTATTTTACAGTGTCACCAAATTCCGATTTGTCATCAAATGTTTTGAGATATTCACTGTTTATTATAATGTAAGCAATGTAGTGATGTGATTTTGAAAAATTAAAAACATTATTATCAAAGCACTGTTTAAAATATGTCAGATTGCCTATTTCTGTTTCCGAATCAGTTAGACGTCTTTTGTCGCTTTCTTTTTGCTTGCGTGAAAGCTTTACTCCAAGAATAAGATTGAATATTAAAAGAATAATTGTCAAAACTGCGGGTATAAATTCAAAAAATCGGATACCATTCATTTTTATCATTCCTACCTTAAAAATTTTTGAATATAATAATGACACAATAAACCATAATACTACAATAGATTGTACCATATTATATGCGTAGTGTCAACAATAAGTTATTGCAGTATTTTCACAAAAGGTTTCGGCAACTTTTCGCCTGTATATTAAGCTGAAGGTTAGTGTTTTGTCGAAAGTAAACAAGATATCGGAAATAACGATAAATTTCGTTTACAACTTTGAAAATTTGTGTTACTATATCAAGGTTGAAAAAATAGCCTTAACAACCAACACTGAAGACGCCTCAAATGACGAATTTTCGGTATCTTTTGGTTTGTCGTCCTTGAAAGGCGTCAATATTTCCGAGTATTTTAACGATGAGTGAGGCGAAATTTATATTTTAAAATCGCCTTTAGTGTCGGTAGTTAAGGCTAAGGAAGACTGGTGTTTTTAATGAAAATCTTTGAACCGAAAATTGTAACTTCTCTCAAAGGTTACAATGGTAAAAAACTGGCAAATGATCTCATTGCCGGACTCATAGTTGCAATTATTGCACTTCCGCTTTCCATTGCACTTGCAATAGCATCGGGTGTTACCCCTGAAAGAGGGCTTTACACCGCAGTTGTGGCAGGCTTTGTTATTGCACTTTTTGGAGGTAGCCGTGTAAATATTTCAGGTCCCACAGCAGCATTTGCTACTATTGTTGCAGGCATTGTGGCAACTCATGGTATGGATGGACTTGTTATTGCTACCATAATGGCAGGTATAATCCTCATTTTAATGGGTATATGCAAATTCGGTGTACTCATAAAATACATACCATACACAATTACTACAGGTTTTACTTCGGGTATAGCACTTACAATTGTTATAGGTCAGCTAAAAGACTTTTTAGGTCTCACCTTTGCTGAGGGGACCCATGCAGTTGAAACTGTGGAAAAAGTTGAGGCTGTTGCAGAGTCCTTTTCAACGGTAAATTTGGAAAGTGTGCTGGTTGGAGCAATTGCTCTTGCAATTTTAATTATCTGGCCCAAAATAAACAAAAAAATTCCCGGATCACTCATTGCTGTTGTGGCAGGGGTTTTCATTGTAAAATTTACCGGACTTAATGTAAATACAATCGGTGATTTGTATGAAATAAATGCAGGACTCCCAAAGTTTGATATGCCAAGTATCAGTTTTGATAAAATCAGTGCTCTCATTTCTCCGGCATTTACAATTGCAATTCTTGCAGGCATTGAGTCACTTCTTTCGTGTGTCGTATCCGATGGCATGATACATGATAAACACAATTCCAACACGGAGCTCATTTCACAGGGACTTGGTAACATCTGCTCCGGGCTTTTTGGTGGTATTCCGGCAACGGGTGCCATTGCGAGAACTGCGGCAAATGTCAAAAACGGTGGCAGAACACCAATAGCAGGGATTGTTCATGTTCTTGTGCTTTTGCTTGTGCTTGTGGTTTTGATGCCCTATGCAAAATGGATTCCCATGCCGGTTATTGCAGCTATTCTCTTTATGGTTGCCTATAATATGTGTGAATGGAGAGAATTTGTGGAAATATGCAAAACCGCTCCCAAAAGTGACATAATGGTTTTGGTGCTCACATTTGTTCTTACTGTTGTTTTTGACCTTGTTGTTGCAATTGAAATCGGTCTTTTGGTTGCGGCGATTCTTTTCATCAAACGAATGGCAGATGTCAGCCGTGTTCGTACATGGAAGACAGCGGATGACAAAGTTACCGATGATATGGGCAGACTCAAAACCGTGCCTTCGGCAACAAAGGTATATGAATTTGATGGTCCTATGTTTTTTGCAAACTCCGATGTTGTGTCATCAATTCCCGTTTGTGAAGATACAAAAGTTATGATTCTTAGAATGAGAAATGTTCCGGCTCTTGACGTTTCGGCGCTTAAAGCTCTTGAGGAAGTATATGACCATTGCACAAATAAACAGATAACGGTCATATTCTCTCATGTCAACAAACAACCCATGAAAGTTCTCAAAAAATCGGGATTTTTTGACAAGGTGGGAGAGAACTATTTCGTCAAAAACATTGATGAGGCACTAAAAATGGCTCAAAAAATTTGCGAAAAAAAGTAAAAAAGTGTTGACAAACTTTTTGGGTGGTGCTATAATCACTTTAACAAGTTAATACATCAATACAAAAGCTATGACCGGAAACAAGTAGACTTGCCGATTCCGCTTAGAGAGAAGCCGGGTGGTGAAAGGCTGATGGATAAGCATGTTGAATACATTCCGAGAGCTCCGCACCGAAATGCAAAGAGTAGGCTGCGGCGGGAGTGCCCGTTACAGCATCTTGAGTATAACCGCTTTTGCGGCGTACTTGATAAGGCTGAGTCCGCGAGGATTTGGTAAATTGAGGTGGTACCACGGATTATTATTTCCGTCCTCAAATTTATTGAGGACGGGATTTTTTTATGCCAAAGATTCTATCCTCGGAAAATATTTTTTGAAAGGATGATTTATATGGCATGGACAATTGGATTACTTGTTGTATTTTTTGCAATTACAATCGGCATCGGTTTGTATTGCAGACGTCATTCAACCGACGTTAACGGTTTTGTGCTCGGAGGAAGATCGGTAGGACCTTGGCTTACTGCGTTTGCCTATGGTACATCATATTTTTCAGCTGTTATTTTTGTTGGTTATGCAGGCCAGTTTGGTTGGAAATTTGGTGTTGCGTCCACGTGGATAGGCGTTGGTAATGCAGTTATCGGTTCTCTTCTTGCATGGGTTGTTCTCGGCAGAAGAACCCGTCTTATGAGCCAGCATCTTGGCTCGGCTACAATGCCCGAATTTTTTGAAAAGAGATTTGCAAGCCCTGCACTCAAAATTGCGGCATCTGTTTTGGTATTCATATTCCTTATTCCGTACACAGCTTCTCTTTATAATGGTCTTTCAAGACTTTTTGACATGGCTTTTCCGGGTATTGATTATGCATGGTGCGTTGTAATTATGGCTGTGCTCACATGTATCTATGTTACAGCCGGCGGTTACATGGCAACAGCAATAAATGATTTTATTCAGGGCATTATAATGCTTGTTGGTATTGTTGCAATCATTGCGGCAGTTCTTTCCCAAGGTGGAGGTTTCATCGAATCTCTCAACGGTCTTGCAAACATTAAAGCCGAAGGTGTAGCTCCCGGAGCATTCAATTCGTTCTTCGGACCCGACCCATTAAACCTCATGTTCGTTGTTATCTTAACATCCCTTGGTACATGGGGACTTCCTCAGATGGTTCAGAAGTTCTACTCCATAAAAAGCGAAAAGGATATTAGCAAAGGTACAATAATTTCTACAATTTTTGCAATTGTTGTTGCCGGCGGATGCTATTTTCTCGGCGGCTTCGGCAGACTCTTCTCCGACAAAATCGGTGTTGATGCTGCAGGAATGCCTAACGGAGGATTCGATAACATAATTCCCACAATGCTTGAAACTCTTTCGCCGGTTCTTGTTGCTGTTGTAATTGTTCTTGTGTTTGCGGCATCAATGTCCACACTTTCCTCTCTTGTTCTTGCATCAAGCTCCACACTTACTCTTGACCTTATCAAAGGTCATGTGGTAAAAAACATGAGTGAGAAGAAGCAGGTTTTCATCATGAGAGTACTCATTGTTGTGTTTGTTGCAATTTCGGCATTTATTGCCATCAACAAAGATAAACTCAGTGCAATTGCTGACATGATGGGCATTTCCTGGGGCGCTCTTGCAGGTGCTTTCCTTGCTCCGTTCCTTTTTGGTCTCTACTGGAAGAGAACCACAAAAGAATCCGTATGGGCAAGCTTCATCTTTGGTGCCGGCATCATGATTCTCAACATGCTCTTCAGAGAAAGCTTCCCGCTTGTTTTGCAGTCGCCAATCAACTGCGGTGTTATTGCAATGCTCGGCGGAATAGCAATTGTTATTGTTGTTAGTCTCATTACACCCAAGCCCGATAAAGAGCTTGTAGACAATGCGTTTTCTTGCTATGAAATCGAGGTTGTTGTTCCTGCTAAAAAGTCACTTGGAATCAAATAATTACATTCAATAGAAAAATCCCAAAACGAGTTTTGATGATAAAATTCGTTTTGGGATTTTTGATTTATAAGAAATTGCGAATAAATTCATTATCAAGATTAGATGCTTGCGAAACTCTGCTCGCGAATTAGCTGTAGGTTCTGCTTTTTATTTCTTTTCTTCGTCAACATACTCAATAGATTCAAGTGTGCTTCGGAAATTACGCCTGATAATACTTAAATACTCTTCTCTCAAAGTTTTTTGTTCTTCTTTTTCTTCCGATGTGAGACCTTCGGGAGTTTGTGATTTTCTGTAAAGCTCGCTTATGCGATCAAGTTTTGCTTTGTCCATTGTTTTTTCCTTTCATAAAACTAAACATAGTTATTCCACAATCACATATCCACTGTTGTGAATATGATTTTTTTCTATATTTTTTCTTCCCCATGTGTAGTCAAGTGGTGAACTGCCTTCGTATAGTACTGCGCAAATGGTAGGAATATCGGTGAATTGTATACCATTTTTGGTCTCACCCAAACGCGAACTGTTTGCTACAAGAACTTTTCCGTCTTTTGTAAATCCGACAGCAAGAACATAGTGGTTGCCTCTTGAAAACGGATTAGGCTCAAGCTTTTCGGTGGGGTGTGACCATAGGATGACTTGCTTACCTTCCAAAAGAGCGTTTTCTATGTGTAGTCCCGTTTTTTCGGTTTCGCCTTCCGGCACACCGTAACACTCGGCAGATATGCCAAATGAGTCAAGCACCTTGCAAATTCCACTTACACTCATGAAGTTACCTTCATTAAACGGTTCCTCTCTTCGTGGCTCTCCCCATATTTTTCGGCAATGCGAAAATTCTTCGTGTGGGTCAATTGTAATTCCGTGTAGGTTCAATGCCATGGCAGTACAACAGTGACCGCACCCGTTTTTTCGAACAAACTCGGCATATTCACCGTTTTTCCATTCTCCCTGAAGCCATACGGGGCTTGTGTGCCCGTTTATAGAGACCTTGGCAGGAATGGCAATATCATCCGTAAAATCATACATTGCATATTCCATGTATTCTTTCCTCCTGATTGTAGGTTCGTTTTTAACAGATTATAAAACCTCTTTGATTGTATCATATCAAAGAGGTAAAATCAATAGGTTTATTTGTTCTTTTTGTTATTGAGGTCGTCATATGGAGCGCCATCATCCGGGTCGTTGATATTTCATATTTTAAAAACACTATTTTTTGGCTACAAAAACAAACGCAAATTCTGTTTCATATTGATGTATAATATTTAATCCTGATTGCAATAAATATTCAGATGTATTATCAGATGTATCGGGGAAGATTTTTATTTTTCGTGTACTCATGTCAATATAATCT
>JAFQBA010000037.1 GCA_017416845.1 Clostridia bacterium | reverse complement strand
GAGAACGACTTTGTCTTTTGTGAGCTTCATTTCTTCAATAAAAAGCTCTCCGTCCCATTTGTTCATATATTCTTTTAAAGGCTCCGGGTCATAAACAGGGTCATTTCCCTCGTCTATCAGCATATCATAATGAGTTTTTGTTTCTGTATACATATGTTTTCTCCATTCCCGAAAACAAAACTTGACATATTGTTAAGTTTGTGATAATATAAGTGTAGCAAGAGGGAACAGCATTAGTTGTTTCCGCAAAGTAAATCGTTTTATTTAAAGCCGTCTACTTGGCAGAGTAGGCGGTTATTTCTTTATGTAAAGGATAATTATCATTACTAATAGAGTAAAAGATATTATTTCTTCCATAACAACACCCCCTTATCATGAGGTGTCGGAAACAACCGCCGCCGTTTCTCTTGCTACGGATGGTATTGTATCATAAAATGGGTATTATGTCAAATTATAGTTTGATAAACATCTATTATTTATTAATGCTCACAGATATAAAATCGCATTTCATCATTTTCGTATGAAGCATTGAGTTCGGTTAACTTTCCTTTTGCCCATGCTGCATTCTTTCTCGCCCAAGAAGTTGCCCTGTCGTCATATTCCCAAATAGTTGCCATATAATAATTACAATCAATGTTCAAATTTTCAATGTAGTATTTGATTTTTTCATAGTCCTCTAAAATGTTTTCAGCTCCTTGAAAAGTCCCTTTGAATTTTAGCTCAATTATACAAGCATAATCCTCTATACAATCACCCAAGAAGCCCTCCGGTTCTTCTTTGACTTGTGCAATAATCATATCAGGACGGCATCCTGTACCTCTGAAAATACCTGTGTTGAATTCAGTGAAAATTCGTAGATTATATTTTTCGAGTAAAGAAGATAATTTATTTCTCAAATGAAAATACAATGCATTTTTCAATGTATCTTCTTTTAATAGATAATCTTTGTCATAATCCAATTTGATATCATATGTCCATATATATTTTATTACTGTGTCAATTTGAGATAATATTTCTTGTTTCATCAGTACGACAACTCCTTTTAAAAACTTAGTCCCATCATTCTGATTTTACTCAAAATGATGGGACTAACTGTTTTTATTAAATATTAAGTTTTAAAGAGCTTTTAAAAATCCCTGAAACTCTTATTTATTCATTGCTTCCTGAACTGCAACAGCAACTGCAACGGTCATACCAACCATGGGGTTGTTACCTGCGCCGATCAAGCCCATCATTTCCACATGAGCGGGAACGGAGGAAGAACCTGCAAACTGTGCATCGGAGTGCATTCTTCCCATTGTATCTGTCATACCATAGGAAGCGGGGCCTGCAGCCATGTTATCGGGGTGAAGTGTACGACCTGTACCGCCACCGGATGCAACTGAGAAGTATTTTTTGCCCATTTCGTTACATTCTTTTTTGTATGTACCTGCAACGGGGTGCTGGAATCTTGTGGGGTTGGTGGAGTTACCGGTGATGGAAACGTCAACACCTTCAAGATGCATGATAGCAACACCTTCTCTAACATCGTCGGAGCCGTAGCAACGAACCTTTGCTCTTTCGCCGTTGGAGTATGCTTTTTCTTTTACAACTTCTACTTTACCTGTAGCATAGTCAAACTTTGTCTGAACATAGGTAAAGCCGTTGATTCTTGAAATGATCTGAGCAGCATCTTTGCCGAGACCGTTGAGGATAACCTTGAGGGGTTCTTTACGAACCTTGTTAGCTGTTCTTGCGATACCGATAGCACCTTCAGCAGCAGCAAAGGATTCGTGACCTGCGAGGAATGCGAAACATTTTGTTTCTTCTCTGAGGAGCATTGCTCCGAGGTTACCGTGACCGAGACCAACTTTTCTGTCGTCAGCAACACTGCCGTCGATACAGAAAGCCTGGAGACCTTCACCGATTACTTCTGCAGCATCTGCAGCATTTTTGCATCCTTTTTTGATTGCAAGTGCAGCACCCACAACATATGCCCAAGCAGCATTTTCAAAGCAGATGGGCTGAATGCCTTTAACGATGCCGTAAGCGTCTACGCCTTTTTCGTCGCAGATAGCTTTAGCTTCTTCTATTGAAGCAATGCCGTTAGCATTTAAAACAGCATTGATATTGTTAATTCTTCTTTCATAACTTTCGAATAAAGCCATTTTACTAATCCTCCTTTAAATTACTCTTCTCTGGGATCGATGAGCTTTGCAGCATCATCAACTCTGCCGTACTGACCGCTTGCTTTTTCCATAGCTTCGTTAGCGTCCATACCTTTTTTGATCATTTCCATCATTCTGCCGAGCTGAACGAATTTGTAGCCGATGATTTCATCATCTTCGTCAAGAGCAATTTTGGTAACATAGCCTTCAGCCATTTCGAGGTATCTGGGACCTTTGTCGAGAGTACCGTACATTGTACCAACCTGGCTTCTGAGACCCTTACCGAGGTCTTCAAGACCTGCACCGATGGGAAGACCGCCTTCGGAGAAAGCTGTCTGAGTTCTTCCGTATACAATCTGGAGGAAGAGTTCTCTCATAGCAGTGTTAATAGCATCACAAACGAGGTCTGTGTTTAATGCTTCGAGGATTGTTTTTCCGGGGAGAATTTCAGATGCCATAGCAGCTGAGTGAGTCATACCGGAGCAACCGATTGTTTCAACAAGAGCTTCCTGGATTATACCGTCTTTAACGTTGAGTGAAAGCTTGCAGGTACCCTGCTGAGGAGCACACCAGCCAATACCGTGGGTAAAGCCGGATACGTCTTTAATTTCTTTGGATGCAACCCATTTGCCTTCTTCGGGAATGGGAGCGGGACCATGATTTGCGCCTTTTCTTACAACGCACATATTTTCTACTTCTGAACTGTAAATCATTGTGTAACCCCTTTCTTAAATTGATTGCCTTTTGCAGACAACCATAATATACAATGATAATATTTTAACATACTATCATTAGTTAAGCAAGAGCTTTTTTCAAATTATGGCAAATTATTTGTTTTTTTGCAAAGAGAGAATAAAATATTATACATTTTTATCATTAAAAAAGCGGGATTAGCCTGCACCATTGTCGCAAACAAATTTTAGTGGAAATTCCAATACACTAAAAAACAGCATTTCTGCATGATGAGAAATGCTGTTTATGTTAATTATTTCTGCAAAATCAATCTTCAAGCCACATATATATACGTTCTTTAAGATGACCGCTTCCTGCCATGGGGCGGAGTGTTGTTTTGAGGCGTCCTTCGCATTTTAACTGCCAGAGCACATCATACACAAGTCTCGCATCCTGAACAAGGTGGTGCTGTTCGGGCCAGATGTCTTTCATGTCATTGTACACTGCCATTTCAAGGTCGTCAAAATAGAGGGGAGCATCTTTTTTGCCTGTGAGAAGATTAACAATTCTTTTGTAGCCTTCGGAATATGCATAAGGTGTAACTTCGCAAACGGGTTCAACGCCTGAAAGTTTTGCATCGGTAACCTTAACACCGTTTTTTGTAATTTCACAAGCCTGATGCAGGGGAAGCTGCATAACTTCACCTTTTGCGCCGTCGGGGAATGCAAAACGTGTTGTTGCCATATACACACCGTCTTCTTCCATAAGAGCCGCCATGGGTCTTGTTGTGCGAAGAGCAAAGATTTTTTCGGGTTCTCTGAGGTTTAAGAGCAATGTAACATTGTCGGTATACATTTTTGAAAGAGTTTTTGCCATTGCTTCGGGAATGGAATTGCCCTCTTTAATATATCTGTCAATAAGGTTCATACGAACAGTTATGCAGCTTACATGAGAGCCGTCTTTGAGTTTGGGGAAAAACGAATCTTCAACAAAGCATCTGTCTTTAAAAAGATAACCGTCATTTTCAAGTGAGGTACAAACCTCCTGGGCGGTTTCTTTGTAGCCGATTCCTCTGCCTGTGCCGTTTGTTATGTATGCCATATCTTCATTATCTGTAATCGCGGGGTGAGTGTAGGCATAGGTGAGGGTGTTACCGCCGGGACGTGAGTGAGCTATGCCTATTGTACCGGGAAGTGAAAGTGCATCGGTTGTATGAATGAGAGTGTCAACATCACCAACAACCTTGCGGTAAAAGAGCATACCGTTGTAAATGGTTGCAATACCAGTGCACACGCCTCCGTCAAATGCCTGCTGACGTCTGAGCATTTCCAAAAGCTTTGGTGCGGCTTGTTCCGTTCCTGCATAACCTGCTATATTACACATATTTTCTGCCTCCAATGATTAAAGTGTAAAATTTAAACACTCTGATTGTAGCATAGTATTCATATGATGTCAATATGGCAATTTGATTTACTTTATGTATGTTTTTTACCGTGTTGTATTGTTCGTGGATATTATATCACCTTCGTTTTGTAATAGTGTAAAATGATTTGCAAAAACATGTGAAACATTGACTTTTAAGCGGTTTGAGTATATAATAAACTGAAATTTGAATTTGTTTATGAAAATAGGTGATATATAATGACAAAACAAAAATTAGCCCAAAAAAACTATCCGGATTTTCTCAAGATGAATGATGGAACTTATGTTACAAAAGAAAATGTATGTGAAAAACGAAAAGAGCTGCTTTCTCTTCTCGAAACCCATTCCTACGGTAAAACTCCAAAACTACCGGTAAGGGTTTGGGGCAAAACCGCTTCTTCAGATGGTTCAAATTATGCATACGGCGGAAAGGTTTTAAATGAAAAGGTTGACATTTTCATGGAAACCGAACTTGGACTTTTTAGTTTCCCGATTGAAATTTTTATTCCCAAAAATGTGAAAAATCCTCCGGCATTTTTGCATATTGCATTTAAACCTGTTCCCGATAAATATATCCCCGTTGAAGAAATAACGGACTCCGGTTTTGCTCTTGTTGTTATGGTCTATGAAGATGTTGTTAACGATAAACACTTTGGTGACTATTCCGATGGCATCGCAAAATATTTTGGCACAGACAATCCCCGTGAGGCAGATGAATGGGGCAAGATTGGCATGTGGGCATATGCTGCAAGCCGTGTTATGGACTATCTTGAAGCCGAGCGAACTGACATCGACACAAAAAAAGTTGCTGTCATCGGTCATTCGAGACTTGGAAAAACAGCGCTTTGGTGCGGTGCACAGGATGAACGCTTTGCTGCTGTTATCTCCAACAATTCCGGCTATGGCGGTGCGGCATCTTCCATAAAAGGTAAGGGCGAACGTGTCAGTGATTTTATTGAGGTTGGAAGCTGGGACTGGTTCTCGGAAAATTTCAAGCTCTATGCCGACGATAAGGAAGATAAAAAGCCCTATGACCAAAGTTTCCTTCTCGCTCTCATTGCACCAAGGCTGCTATGTGTAGGCTCGGCAATTTTAGACCATGGTGCAGACCCGGAAGCTGAATTTTTAACAAGCCTTCATGCATCAAAAATGTGGGAAGTTTACGGCAAAAACGGACTTGTGTGTTCCGACGATATCCCTGCGCCCGGTGACAAGTTTTTTGATGGCAATGTGGGTTATCATTTGCGTGACTACGGTCATTTTCTTTCTCGTGAAGACTGGAATTCATACATTGAATTTTTGAAGAATAAAGGCTTTTAAATTTCAAAATTTAACTTATTGGTTTCTGAATTTGACTATTTTCATTATTTGGTTGATTCTTTGAACAATAGATGATATAATTATCCAATAACCTTGGTATATATGGAAGGTATAAAATGAAGCGTATTATAAAACGGTTATCCACCACTCAAATTATTCTTGCCGGTTTTTTAATGATTATATTGATTGGAAGTGTTTTGCTCAGTTTGCCGCTAAGTTCGGCAAACGGGAAGGCAGTTCCTTATGTTGATGCACTGTTTACTTCAACAACTGCCACTTGTGTTACGGGTCTTGTCACACTTCCCACTGTTTCGGCATGGAGCACATTCGGACAGGCAGTCATTCTGATTCTCATTCAGATTGGAGGTCTTGGTGTCATAACCGTTGCCGCAGGCATAATGATGATGCTCGGAAAAAGAATAGGCATTGATAATCGTATTTTGATTCAGGACTCCTTCAATCTCAATTCAATGTCCGGAATGGTAAAATTCATAAAGAAAGTAATAATAGGGACTTTCACCGTAGAAGCTATTGGTGCACTTTTGTATATGACTGTGTTTGTTCCTGATTTTGGACTAAAAGGTATATGGATATCGGTGTTTACATCAGTGTCGGCATTTTGTAATGCCGGGATAGACATTATATCTGAAAACAGTCTTTGTGATTATGCATTAAATCCCGTCGTCAACATTACCACGTCCTTTTTGATAATAACAGGGGGACTTGGGTTTGTGGTTTGGTGGGATATAGCAAGGGTTATAACCAATAAAAACCGCCGTCGATTCCGTTTTTTGACGCTTCATTCCAAAATAGTTTTGCTTGTAACTGCTGTTTTAATTTTTGGCGGAGCTACGTTGTTTTTTGTGTTTGAATACAACAATCCGCTTACAATCGGAAATTGCTCTCTTGCCGAAAAGATAGAAGTTTCTCTGTTTCAGTCTGTCACAACGAGAACTGCAGGCTTTGCAACGGTTGCACAGGAAAATCTAACAAACGCCTCATCGGTGCTTTCGCTTTTGCTCATGTTTATTGGCGGGTCTCCGGCGGGGACTGCGGGCGGCATAAAAACCGTTACTTTTCTTGTTATCTTTGTTACGGCGCTCAGTGCTGTCAGAAACAAAAAAACAGTGGATTTATATAACAGACAGATATCTGAAAAAGCAATAAAAAAGGCTGTTGCGGTGTTTGTGACTTCTTTCACCGTTATGTTTGTCTCAACGCTGTTGCTTTGCACAGTATCAGACGGTGCGTTTCTTGACATATTGTATGAAACGGTTAGTGCAACGGCAACTGTGGGACTTACAAGAAATTTCACATCAACGCTGGGATTGCTTGGAAAATTGATTATAATTTTAACAATGTATTTTGGCAGAGTAGGTCCGATTTCCCTTGCGGTTGCTTTTAATTCAAAAAAGGGTAGTGAAAATATTATTGCCAATCCTGTGGAGGAAATAAGTGTAGGTTAAATATGTGTATTGAGAGGTGCTTAAATGAGTATAAACAAAAGTTACGCAGTTTTTGGTCTGGGCAGATACGGCCGTGCTGTTGCAAAAGAGCTTGTAGACAGCGGTGTAGAGGTCATTGCCGTTGACTGTAACAGTGAAATTGTGGAAGATATGGTGGGCGTTTTTCCAATTTGCAAATGTGCCGATGTTACCGATTCGGAGGTAATAAAACAACTTGGCATATCCAATGTTGACACGGTTATCATTGCCCTTGCCGGAAAATTTGAAGCAAGTGTAATGGCAACCATGCTTTGCAAAGAAGCAGGAGTAGGGCAGGTGATTGTTAAATGTGCCACCGAAATGCACGGTGCGATTTTGAAAAAGGTTGGGGCAGACATGATTGTTTTCCCCGAAAACGAATCGGGTATCAGACTTGCAAAAAATCTTTTGAGTTCCGGATTTATTGACATTGCCGATATTTCTGACAATATTTCAATTGTAGAAATAAATGTCAAGCCCGAATGGCTTGGAAAAACACTCAAAGAGCTTGATTTGAGAAGAAAACATTCGATTAATGTTATAGCGCTTAATAATAACAATAATATTGAAATTGCCATTCTTCCCGACACAGTTATTGAACATGGAATGAAAATGATTGTTATAGCCGATAAAAAAGAAATTGATAATTTAAAATAAATGTAATTTAATTATATTAGAAAGGTGAAGCAGATTATGAAAACATTAAGTGAAAGTTTGCAGACGTATGTTGGATATGACTGCGACGTTCTTGTTGCCGGTGGCGGATTTGCAGGCATTGCATCGGCTCTTGCAGCTGCAAGGTGCGGAGCAAAAACAATTCTTTTGGAGAGGGAGTTTATGCTTGGGGGTCTTGGTACTCTTGGACTTATTACCATATATCTCCCAATTTGTGACGGAAACGGACGTCAGGTTTCCTTCGGTATTGCCGAAGAGCTTTTGAAGCTTTCAATTAAATATGGCGCTCAGGACAGATACCCCAAGGCATGGCTTGAAAACGGCACTTTGGAAGATAAAAAGAAAAAAAGATTCGAGGTTCAATATAACCCCCATATTTTTGCTCAACTTGCCGAGCAGCTTCTTATTGAAGCCGGAGTAAAGATACTTTACGGCACAAGTGTTTGTGCTGTGGAAAAGAGCGGTGACAGAATATCCGAGGTTATAACGGAGAGCAAAGGCGGCAGATGTGCAATAAGTGTTAAAAACGTGGTTGATGCCACGGGCGATGCCGATGTTTGTGCAATGAGCGGTGAGGATGTTTGCACCAATCCTTTTAAAAATAATCTTGCAGGTTGGTACTACGGGATCGGTAAAGACGGTCAGTTCCTCCGTCAGCTTGGTGCGGCAGATATTCCCGAAGATCATATGGGTGAAAACCATATTGCTCCCATATCAAACAAAAAATATGACGGTCTTGATGCAGAAGAAATCACCGATTTTATGATTAATTCAAGAAAGAAAGCTATTGAAGATATACTTGCCAAAAGAGAAGCAGGCGATAGAAATCTTGAACCAAGCTTTGTTCCGATGATTCCTCAGCTTCGTATGACAAGAAGGGTTGCAGGTGTGCTTGAGCTTACTGAGGAACACTCTGACACAAGATTTGAAAACTCTGTGGGTATGGTCGGCAACTGGAGAAGAAAAGGGCCGGTTATTGAAGTTCCCTACACTTGTCTCTATGGCGAAAAGGTTAAAAATCTCATTACAGCCGGCCGATGTATTTCTGCATCGGGAAATATGTGGGACATTATGAGAGTTATTCCCGTGTGTGCGGTAACAGGTCAGGCGGCAGGCACAGCGGCGGCATTTGGTGTTGATTTTGCCGATGTTGATGTAAAAAAGCTTCAGGAAAAACTCGTTTCCGATTCGGTTGTTCTTCATATTTCAGACCTTGAAGAAGTGAAATAAACATACTCAGAAAGGATAATACACATGTTTGACTTAAAAAAAGCAATAATTCCTGCACCAAAAGAAATAAACGATGCAGGCAAACTCATAAAAATAGCATCATTTATGGATGCAATGCCCGAAATTGTTACAGAGGGTGACGATGCAAGAATTGAAGAAGCGGCAAATCTTGTTCTTACAAAGCTTTCTTCAATGACAGCCCTCATTTCAGGCGAGTTCGGAGAGTACAAAATAATAATCTCGGTTAATCCCGATGACAAAAAATTCAAAGATGCAAAAAAAGAAAGCTATTACATAGAAACAAAAGAAAATGAAGCACTGCTTTGCGGATTTGATGAAGCCGGTGCATTTTATGCGGCAACAACATTTTGTCAGATGCTATCATCCGAGGGTGATGATGTGTATGTCGCAAAAGCAGAAATTTATGACTATCCCGACTTCCCCTGCAGAGGTCAGTTCATTGAGTGTCGCTACGGAACCGAATTTATGACCAAAGATGACTGGTTCTCACTTGTTGACTATATGTCCGAAATGAAGTCAAATCAGTTAACCGTCGGCGTGTATGGTTGCTGGGGGGTGCAGTATGACGAAAGGGATATGCAGTATCTCTATGTTCCCATAAAGAAATATCCCGAGCTAAAAACGCCTAAGAATATCAAATATTATTCCGTTGATCGCAGAGAATGGATTCACGAAGATAACATTCTTCCTTATATGTTTGAAGAAGATTTCTTTGGTGAGCTTATAGCATACGGAAAAAGAAAAAATGTTACTGTAAAACCTCTTTTCAACAGCCTCGGTCATAACACTCTCATTCCGAGAACATTTCCTGAAATCTGTGCTAAAAATGAAGATGGGACAATAACAAGATGTGGTTTTTGCACCAACAACGAAAAAACCTATGAGGTAATGTTTAACATTTATGATGAAATAATTGAAAGATACCTTGAACCAAACGGCATAACCGACATCGAAATAGGTCTTGATGAAGTAGGGAAGACATATATCTGTCATTGTGAAAAATGCAAAGACAAAACTCACGCAGAGCTTATGGTGGAATATATCATAAAGCTTTGCAAATATCTTAAATCCAAAGGTATGAAACGCATATACATATATCACGATATGCTTTTTGCAGAGTTTGACATTGTAAATGAAGACCTTAAAAAGAGATTCATCGACGAAGGCATTTATGATGAGGTTGTTCTTGACTGGTGGAGCTATGAAGACCCCATTCACCTTTTCTGGAACAGAGAAAAAGATGTAAACGGTCTTTTCCACAGCGTTGTAAAACCCGACACCGGTTATTATCATTGGGATATTCCAACGGAAAACAACGAAAACATCCGTGCATGTGCAAAGCTTGCTAAAAGACATAACTTTGAAGGAATTGAGTCCTATTCTTCCTTTGAACATTGCTATGACAAAAACTATCTCACGCTTGCTGATGTCAGCTGGAATACCGACAATGTTGACGATATGGAAGAATTTGACATTCGCTATGCTTACAGACATTTCCGTGACAACATTCCCGGTGCTCTTGAAGCGTTGAAGGCAATGCACGAAATTATGATTGACGAAACACACGAAATCTATATGAACAGAGTTTGTTATAAGTTTGATTACTATTTTTACGGTTACAAAAAAGCCGACAAGGATTATCCCCAAAACTTCCCCGGAGATGCCTTTAAACTTATTTGTGACGATGAAAACACATATCTTTCATATATGGAATTTCTCAAACAGAAATCCTCTGTTGCAAAAGCATTTTTCGACAGCAACAAACCAAGCCGCATAAACAAAATATGGCGTCTGATATCATCGCATTATTATGTGATTGCCGATGAATATATTTCGGTTTACAGAGCTTGGAAAGCCTACAAAGACGGCATTGTGAACGAATTTGAGATAAAAGCAACCTTAGACCGCCTGATTGCTCAAAGAGAAGAGCTTATGCTTCTTGCAGAAGACACAAGAATAAAAGCGACCTCATACACATACCTCAGAAACATGTCTGTATTCAGACAGTATCTCATTGACCTTCGTGACTATATTGAAGCAGAAATTGCATCGGGCAGAAAACCCGAATTTGACATTACCGATCTTCGCAACATCACAGGCGAAAGATTTAAATTTTTACAGTAATTCTAATTCAAAAAACGAAGCACCCGAACATCAGGTGCTTCGTTTTTTGAATTCATGTATATTATGAGAGAGCTGCTGTTTTGTGTTGATATAGTTTCGACGGTGGAACACCATATGCTTTTTTTACTGCACGACAAAAGTATTTAACATCTGAAATTCCGTTTTTTTCACATACCTCTTCAACAGAGTATAGCCTTAACAACCAACACTGAAGACGCCTCAAACGGTGAATTTTCGGTATCTTTTGGCTTGTCGTCCTTGAAAGGCGAGTAGCCTTCCTGCGTCCTTCGCACCAAAAGCTACTCAAAAATTCATCCGTTTGAGGTCCTT
>JAFQBA010000036.1 GCA_017416845.1 Clostridia bacterium | reverse complement strand
GATTCGAACTGAGCACGCTCTGCAAGTGTGAAAAATCATGCCTTTTTGGATTGTCAAGCTTGTAGGGCGTCAGCCCAACTTCGCTTTCCGCACCAAAAATCCATATTTTTTCGCACTTGGATAGTTCAAAGAAGTTTTTGCTATAAATTCATAGCAAGACAAGGAAAAAGCACAGTTAATACTTGGTGTATTAACGAGCATTTTGACGAAGTATTGCGCAGAATTTACTGCAAAAACCGTACTCGGTTCGAGTCTCCGACGGCTAACTTAAAAATGCATATGGCAGGCGTTCTGTATGTTTGCCATATGCATTTTTACTTGTTGGATGAAGGTTGCAAATCGTGCTCGCAAATATATGACATCAAATAATGTTATGTTGTCTCATTTTTATGTTGAGGAAATGAGCATTTTGTGATATAATGTGACCGAAAATCCGATGTGGATATTCTTGTTTGATGAGGTGATTTTATGGCTATAAATTTTGATAAAGAGAGAAAGCTTTTCTATCTTCACACTAAATCTGCAACATATATATTAGGTTTTATAAACCGTTATCTTGTGCACTGCTATTGGGGAAAAACACTGAAAAATCTTCCCGACACAAATTTGAGCGTACCTCACTGTTCACGTTCGCAGTCGCCGTATGATCCGCAATTCCCCGACTGTCAACCTGACAATTTGCCAATGGAGTATCCAACCTTTGGCAGCAGTGATTTGCGTTCACCGGCATTTCATGCAATATATTCCGACGGTTCGTCTGTAAGTGATCTCAGATACTTGTCTCACAGCATAAAAAAAGGCAGATGTGAACTTTGTGGCTTGCCCTGTGTTTCGGCGGATGATTCCACCCAAAGCCTTGAGCTTGTTCTTCATGATGAAAAAACAGGAGCAGATGTCTGCCTGCAATACTGCGTTTTTGAGGATAAAGATGCTATCACAAGAAGTGTGACGGTTAAGAATAACAGCAAAGAAGCTTTTTGCATCGACAAGATTTTGAGTGCAAGTGTAGATATATATGGCATGGATTTTGAATTGGTTTCTCTTCATGGTGCTTCCATAAGAGAAAGACACGTCCAAAAGGTTCCGCTATTCTTTGGCAATCAGAGTATTGACAGCAAAAGGGGGGCATCCGGGCATCGGCTGAATCCCTTTATTGCCCTTGCATCAAAGGGGGCAGATGAGACAAGGGGCGATGTGTATGCTATGAATTTTGTCTATAGCGGAAATTATTGCGCCGGTGCAGAGGTTGACCCTTATCACATGACGAGAATGTATATGGGACTTAATCCCTTTGATTTTTCATGGAAGCTTTTAAGTGGTGAAAGCTTTACTTCGCCTGAGGTTGTTATGGTATATTCCGATGAGGGATTTGGAAAAATGTCGCGTATATATCATGATTTATACAGAGAGAATCTTTGCAGAAGCAAGTATGCACTGAAAGAACGTCCGGTTCTCATAAACAACTGGGAGACGACCTATTTTGATTTTAGCGAAGAAAAAATAGTTAACATTGCAAAGAAAGCATCTCAAATCGGTGTTGAACTCATGGTGCTTGATGATGGATGGTTTGGAAAGCGTAACAGTGACAACAGCTCCCTTGGTGATTGGTATGTCAACAAAGATAAGCTCCCTTCGGGGCTTTCGTCCCTTGCCGAAAAGATAAAAGAAACAGGCATGAAGTTCGGATTGTGGTTTGAACCCGAAATGATTTCTCCCGACAGCAATCTCTACAGAGAGCATCCCGAATGGTGTATTCAGGTGCCGGGAAGAGTGAAGTCGGAGGGCAGAAATCAGTATATTCTCGATTTTTCAAACAAAGCTGTTTGCGATTATATCATAAACTCCCTTTCCGACATTTTGTCCGGTGCGGATATTTCTTATCTGAAGTGGGATATGAACAGAAACATGTCGGAAACCGGTTCTTTGACATTGCCTCATGACAGACAAAGGGAGACAGCTCACAGATATATCCTCGGTCTTTATTATGTTGTTGACACACTCACAAAACGTTTTCCGGATGTGCTTTTTGAAAGCTGTGCCGCAGGTGGCGGACGCTTTGATGCAGGCATGCTTTGCTACATGCCTCAGGTGTGGACAAGTGACAACACCGATGCCGGTGAACGACTCAAAATTCAATATGGCACAAGCTTTGCCTATCCCGCATCGGCAATGGGGGCGCATGTTTCTGCTGTTCCCAATCATCAGGTTCACAGGACCACCTCTTTTAAATCTCGCTGTGAAGTTGCAATGAACGGTCAGTTTGGATTTGAGCTTGATCTCGGAAAAATCTCCGACGAGGAGCTTCTTATGGCAAAAGAGAGCATAAAAAAATATAAATCCATAAGAAACACAGTTCATTTCGGTGATATGTATCGTATCATGTCTCCTTTTGAAAGCAATAATTCTGCAATTGAATACATTTCAAAGGATAAAAGTCAGGTAGTTGTTTTCAGAGGTAATTTTCTGGCAGAAGGCTATGGGGCATATAAGTTTATGAAGCTTTGCAATCTTGAAAGCGAAGCATTGTATGAGGATAAAGACAAAGGCATATCCATGACGGGAGAAGCTCTCATGAACATTGGAATAGCTTTTCGTGATCCAAAAGATTTTGAAAGCGAAATATATATTTTTGAAAAGAAATAGGAAAAAGTTAGCTTGTTAATGATAATAATTATTTTTAATGTATATAAAACAAGGGGTTGGACGGTAATGTTCAACCCCTGTTTTACAGTAACAAATTAATTATCCGTGGTATTCTCCGTTATATTGGATAAGTGTTGCATCTTCCACACCTTCAATTTCGCGGATAACTTCTAAAAAGTGCGTATCGTTTTTCCTGCAATAAAGCTCAATTGCAATTTCGGTTTTACCTTTTCTGACAGTTTTCGATTTTACAAAATATTTCATTTTGCCAAGAGCTTTTATTATGTTGTCACCGGCATCATCGGTAAGATAATGAATTACAGCTATATATATTCTGCCTCTTTGCTGTTTGTGATAAAACAGACAGATCATAAGTATCATAATCACTGCAGTGACTATTGCCAACAGATACATACGAGCACCGGCAGTAATACCCGATGTTATAGACCAGAAAAGATAAAGCAGATCCATAGGGTCTTTTACTGCTGTTCTGAAACGTACAATAGAAAGAGCACCGACCATACCGAGAGATATTACGATGTTGGTGCTTATGGCAAGAGTAACCATCGATGTGAGAAGAGTCATGCCCACAAGTGTTACGGCAAAGCTTCGCGAGTATATAACACCAACATAGAATTTACTGTATACGAAATAAATAATTGCACCAAGAATAAGTGCGGTTAACAATCCGAGAAAAATGTTTATGGCTGTAGCTCCGTCAAACATACCGGATTCTAAAATTGAATTTTTAATAAAGTCCTGTACACTCATATTTTTATCTCCTAAATTAATTATCGTACCAATATTTAAAACTGTTCATATATTCTGTTTTTTCATAGCACAGAACATATTTTGAAACCGCTGTGAACTCAGATGCACGATCAGGCAGAATCTCCCTGAGTGCTTGCGGAAGAAATTCGGTGAATTTTACTTCCATAACACATTTTCCGGGTTCAAGGACATTAAGTGCAGGCAAGGTAGGATCGAAAATATCAAAGCTTCCTATGGCGGCTCTCACATCCATGTCAAAGGTTATTCTGACAGTTCCTTCATCTGAAATCCATGGTTCACGTTCGTAATCGACAATGGTTCTCGGTCTCATTACATTGCTGACACACTCATAATAGAATTCACGGCAAAGACTTTGATCACTTTTGAGAAGAAAATCATAATCGCCGTCTATTATCCTGTATACTTCATCTTTTGTAAGCTTTGCAGCCTCTTTATAAATATAGCTTCCGAATTTTTTCTTTCTTTCAAGCTTTATGCTTGCGTCGGAACAGTTATAAATTCTTATGCGATACTTTTTCCTGCGCAATACACCGGCGTCCTTTTCTTCGTACGAAGTATTAAAGTAATCATCAAAATATAGGCTTCGTATCATGTATCCGCCGTCCGAGGCATGCTTATCAAGTGAAAGGAAGGGGAAAAGTCTTTTGCATACGAGCTCCTTCTGAGAGTTATCTATCAGATATTTCCACTCGTTACGGTATTTTTCAGTCTTCAACATATACATCCTCCAAAACTTTGCCGTCCGCATCAATATAGAAGCACTTTGTCCCGTACACTTTTCCGATGTCGGTTATATAATAGTCAAATGCACTCTGACGCTTTCCGCTTGCGTTTGTTGCGTATACTCTTATAAAATACTGTCCCTTGGGAAGCATGGGAAGCTCCGTTGCAGGAAGAATAAGATTTTCCTCTTTATGTATCGGTGCAGAAAAGTTGCAGTCTGTGGCAAGTTCAAAGGTGTAGGTTATGGATTCAGAGTTAAAGTCATAGGCGGTGTCCCATACAAACGAGAGCTTTTCGCCGGTCTTTACAGGGAGGCCTATAAAGAATGGCATAGGCTTTGTAAATGATTCTTTGTACAGTGCATAGTTTGTATCAACTTCCGAAGCGATGGAGGCTGCAACCGTGTCATACTGAGAGGCTGTGAGCGGTGCATACATTGAATCGGGCATAGAATATACACGTGGCTTCAGTACAGAGGAATAAATATTTACTTTCTCATTTATGCGCTCCGGAGTGAGATATGCTTTCAGGTCTTCTATGGCAGCATCGAGGATTGTGCGGAAGTTTTCTGATTTGAGACAACGCTGGAAAAGAACATTTCCCCAATAGTTGCTTACACCGCTTTCCCATTCCGACTGATCCACTCTGCCGAGAAGAGAGTACTCTGTACGTTTAAACGCACCGTCGTTATCCCAGTCGAGAATATACCACCTTTCTGAATTCAAGGGACTGTATATATAGAAATTTCGACTTTGAGTATCAATGTTTCCGATAAGAATCTGAAATGCCATCCAGTAGGCAATGTTTTCAGTATCAAAATGCTGTTCGAGAATGCTGTCAATAGGTATTGAGAAGTCATTTATTTTTTCAAGCATGGTTATAAGCTTTTGATGATCGTCGTTGCCTTTTATTTCAAGAATTTCTTCAAAGGCTTTCTGATTATAGGAAGGATCATCTTTAAGCTTTATAACATCTTCATATCTGTAGAATTCGCAGAAATTTATTTTGTAAAGATGACCGTTTCGGTCAAGCCCGTGAGCTTTGAGTGCGGTACGATTAAGCTGTTCTACCTGAGTGTACATTCCATAATCTTCAAAAATTCCGTTCCCGCCTGCAGTGGTGTCTTTAACATAGAGATGAACAAATGTGGTACGAAGCCCCATCATTTCATCAATACCTGCTATCAGGTCATATGCCAGCTTGTTTCTGAATCTCAGTCCGTCGCCCTGGTGCTTGTTTAATGCGATGGTTGTTTGACCCTGCCAGTCGCCTTTGTTATTTTTGATGCTTATTTTATAGTTTTTCTGACTGTTCAGACTGGATGACTGACCTCTTATCTGAACTGTACAGTTTGGTGACACCTGGTTGTATCCCAGTTCTCCGGGAATAAGCCCATTTTCATCGCCAACCTGCAAAAGGCCTGCAACCTTATATCGGTCAACACCCATTCTTTCATAATCAAAAACAGAATATGTATTAATCTCTTCCCAGGTATGGTTGGTATTTTCACCGGCATTTCCCGAGGATACGGTGAGATACATTGTTACAACCTCTGCAGGATCCCGGTTTTCATACAGAAGCTTTTTGTCTCTCAGATGAACTCCGTGTATGGTCTGTAGGTCACCGCTGTAAGCATCGGGTTGGGAAACTTCGGTGCTTGAATACTGAGAGATGTCACCGCATCCGCATGAAAAAATAATAGCCGCGCAAAGCAGAGCAACAAATATTTTTTTCATGGCAAATCACTCCTTTGACAAAAACTTTTCTTCCAGAAATATTCCCAACCGTGTGAATGCACCGGATTTGTCTTCTGCGGTAAGGGGCTGGATAGCAAGAATATAATATGGCAGTCTTTTGGTAAAATAATCAAGCCTCAATGTGGTCATTATTACAAATATCATAGATGCCGCCAAAAATCCGAATCCGTAGTAAACTGACGGAAAAAACATTGAAAATATAGTAAAGACTATGGTGCCGACAGCGAAAATTGCCGTTACACCGAGAGCACCTTTGTAATCGGTAAAATACAAAAGTATCAGCATAAGCATATTTCCTATGGAATATAGTCCGTAAGCTACGCACAGTGTTCTGAAATATCCCCTCATAATTTCATTGAAGCCAAGAGGGAGAGTATCTGTGAGGAATCCTCCGACGGCAATGCAAAAAGCAGTGAACAAAAGCTGCTTGAGAGATGTATAAAAAATTTCGGATTTGAGGGTCGAGAGCATTTCATTTTCAGCCTGAAGGATATCGTTTATGGTGCCCTTGTCATTGTAGAGACTGTAGTGATTACGGTATTTCGGATAGAAATTAACCTCTACCGATACAACAAAGTTGACAGTGGTAATAAGAGTTGTCATAAAGGCGAGCAACGCCGGAACATCATGAAATGGTGCTCCGTAAAAAAGTCCGTGTACTTTTACTCCGATATCGCTGAACCACAAAATGACAAGATGTGAAAACATGCCTATATTCATAAACAGCCCCGAGAGAGCAAGGGGTAAAAACTCGTCAATCCATTTTAAAAATGTAAATGGACTCAGGTCAGATTTCGGAAAGTATCGGTGAAGCAAAACCACATAACATATGAGCATTACGCCATAGCCCACAGTTACCGCCAGAAGCAGTGCTTCTATGACAGGCATACCGATCCACAGCAAAAACATTCCTGTAAGAAATGTAATGGCTATTGCTGCAAGAAACGATAAGAAAATTCCGCGATAATCTTTGATTGCCGTAAGAAAGCTCATGGCATTCCATACAATGATAAGCTCGGAAAAGAATATAAAGCAAAGCATTCCCTGCAAAAAAGTAGCTCCGGAGAAAATCAGGAAAATTCCGTAGATTACAGAGCCCGGTGCCATCATAAAGACTGTAGAACCCCAAAAACACGGCAAAACAGCATTTTTCTTATCTTCATAGAGCATATCGGCAGTATAGCGGGTAATAACCATGGAAAAAAATGACGTTGCTGTGATGGAAGCGAGGAGGGTGTAGGTAATCATGCATATGAGAAGCTCTCTGTTTTGTGTTGATGCCCCTGTGATATTGCAAAGATACATTATTCCCAGGAGTAAAACTACCCCCAAAAGCATGGGGCCCGCACAAATAACGGTAGCATAACCAAATGCTCTCATGGATTTGAAAAAACCTTTTTTGGAAAAAAGCTTTTTAAGCTCAAAGCCTATGCCTGCCATTCGCGCTCAACCTCCTTATACAAATCTCTGTATTTTGTCAGCATTATATTATATCTGAAATATTCGTAGGTTCTTTTTTGACCTATTTCGCCCATCTGAAGTCTTAGCTCGCGCGACTCGCACAGCTTTTCCATGGCATCCGCAAGCTTTTCTCTTTGCATAGGGGGAACACAGTATCCGGCTCTGCCAAAGGGGTCGGTAGGTTTGCCCAATATGAGCTCTTTGCAGCATCCTACATCGGTTGTAACACAGGGACGTTTTGCGGCAAATGATTCCAAAACAGAAAGCGGTTGCCCCTCGGATATACTTGTAAGCAAAGTAAAATCAAGCTTTTCGAAATATTCAACAATATTTACTCGTCCTGTGAAAATTATTTTATCTTCCAGGTGAAGCTGCTCTGTAAGCTCGTGGCATTCTCTTGCATAATCTTCGTCATCTACACCGCCCATAATATGGAGTCTTACATTGTCCATTCGTGAGGAAAGCTCGAAGAATGCATATATCATGGTTTTGATGTCTTTTATGGGTGCAAGTCGTACAACTGCACCTATATCCACAATTCCGTCTTCTTTTTTCAGGGGTATATTGCAAAGTCTTTCATAGCTGATACCATTTTCTATAACTCTGCATTTTTCCGGTGAACAACCCATGTCTATCTGGGTATACATGGCATTGGTAAAAAGACAGGTCACTTTAAAAGCACGGCTATATATAAGATCGGACAACATATAGAAAAAATCTATCCAATATTTTTTGAATGCTCTTGCAACCCATTTTGCACGGATTATTTCTTCTTCGCGTTCTCTTGTGTATATACCGTGTTCAGTGAGCATAAGAGGCTTGTTGTTTACATATGCTCCCATAGAGGCAAGAAGTCCGCCGTAGCCTGTAGAAATTGCATGATAGGCATCTGCCTTTGGCACATCTGTTCCCATAAGGTATAAAACAGGGAGAAGTCTTGAACGTACCGAGTGAAAAGCATCTGAAAATGCAATATAGGGGAGTTCTTTCTGACATAGATCAATAAGTATATTCAGGAATGCTTCGCTTTTAAGATATGACATGGGGTTAATTCTTTTTATTTGATACATATCAAAGAGAAGATCCCAGTTGGGTTTGTCCGACATAACAAGTCGTCTTAAGGCTTCTTTTTCTTTTTTGGAGAAGCTGTGGGCTACAAGGCCTGAATCTTTTACCTTTAGCGCATCATCAAGAAAAACCTGATGTATTTCGCATACATTATCGGGAAGGGTATAGACAAATTTATCCTTATCCTCGGCTTTAGCACCGATAACCCACAGCACAAACTCATGCTCGGGCATCTCGGTAATATATTGGTGCATCCATGTTGACACACCGCCGTTTATAAAAGGATAGCATCCTTCAAGTACCAAACAGATTCTCACTTTTTTACTCCTTTAAAGACACTGTAACGGTGTCTGCGTTTGCTTTTAATAAATATAAATCACCTGTGATGTGAGTAAGCTTGCCGCCTTTGGCTTTTTCAGGCTTTTTGTCGTTGAAGCGTATCATAAGCTGAGCCTCATCATAAAAATTATCAAGCTCTAAGGTCAGCTCGGTGTCTGTAAGCTTTTTTGTCACTCCGAGAGCCGCATAGCGCTGGATAGCCGCCGACATCTCTGAACCCGTGAAATTGCGCAGACCGGGTGATGACGAATATACCCAGTTTAGGTAGTCATCAAAATATTCGGTCAGAGTTTCCCAGCCAAGCTCAGCTCCACGCTCAGGGTCAAGGGCGTCATCGGGATGGGTGAAGTGATTGTTTATGTAATGAAAATTAAGTTCCGATATGACGGCAAGCTCCATAAAGGGCTCCATCTTGCAGCTGGAAACCACACGTGGTTGATCCACTATACCGTCGGGAGAAACGTCAAATTCCTGAACACACGAAAATTCGATGTCTGCATCTTCAAAGTAAATACCTGAAATTGTTTTTATCTGGGGATATTCCTCAAGCAGAAAATTTCTCCCCTCCGAGGAGAGAATGTTTGAAGGAGGAACGTATATTGCCATATCAATTCCGGGAAAAAGTTCATCGCAAAAATCCACGAGCTCATCAAAGGCACTTTTCATAGCATCGTAGTTTTCCCATGTCTTATAATCAAAATAGCCGTTGTAGTCACAGTTGTCAAAGCAAAGTGGCTGGTGGTTGTAGCCGTGATAGCCGATTTCTCCGCCCTGACGCATAAGCATGTTACCGAAATTCAGAAATGTTCCCTTGTCCGGTGCGGCAGAGGTTGTACCATCCACCGAGTCGTCATAGCATTCTATTGCAAGACCTGTATATTTTATACCGTATCTGTCGGCAAAGTTCATCATGTCGGGCCACCATATATTTACATAAAAATCACGTATGGTGGTTTTGTAGTCACGTTGAATATATTTGCTGTTTCCGGAAGGTATCTGTGATGGGAAATCATCGAGATAAAAGGTTGAACCGTTGATTACCGGATATACACAAACATCGGACATAAGACTGTAGGATGCGACATAAAAACCGCGCATAACCTTTTCATAGAGTCCGAAATTATCTACCACAAACATACCGTCGCCGTATGACGTTTCCCATATGAGGGGAAGCCTTCTTTCGTCATTTGTATAAGCGTGAACAGTGGTATTTTCGGGAGAGAGCTGAATTGCCCACGCCGATTCGTAACCGTCATCTATGGAAAAGGCTCTTCCTCCGCCTATCATAAAGTCTTCATTTACCCATATGCTGTCTACCACTGCATTGCCGTATGATGCTTCAATAATTCCGAGCTTGGTTTCGATAACAGATGAATAGGCACTTTTTTGAATGGTCAGTGCAAACATGGCATTCCCTCCATCATACACCCATTCGCAAAGTTTAAGAATATTTGTGCCCATGGGAGTAATGTCTGAAAGCAGCAATACCGTGTTTTCGTACTTTGTAAAGTTTAACTCCGACGATGACGCCAAATCTACAGTATCATAGCCTATTTTCATATCTGAAAATATGACCTTGAATTGCTCATATGCATTTACACTGTCGGGCTCTGCACTGTTTATTATAACAAGTGCGGTTTTGGGCAGGGCCTTGCAAGCTTCTGCCTTGGTGACAATTTTGTCTTTAGGAAGAAAATTAAGTTGCTTTTTCTCGTAGTTATAGCTTATTCCGCTTCTTTCTATAAAAAGTATGGCAGCAATAAGAGCAAAAATCATAACAATACCGATAATACCCTTATATCTGAAATTCAAGTATCTTTCTTTTAAGATTTCCAAAATGCTATTACCTCCTTTGCCGCGGCTGAGAGATAAATCTTTTTATTTTCAGCTTCTTCAAGGATTTCTTTTATTCTGTCACCGTTTCCGAGAGATGCATAATATTCCGTTTTAATAAGAAGCACATCTTCGCTTTCGGGATAAAGAGTGTCCATTTTTTTGATAGCCTCGCCGGCTTCGGTATAAAAATTAAGCTTAAATAAGTTTTTAACAAGTCTGATATAGTCATCAAGAGTCTCTTTTATTGCAAGTTTTTCACGAATGAGTTCGTTGAATGTGTTGCGGTTCATAATCTCAACCTGCCCTTGCATGAGATTTTGCTCAAGGCAGTTCCACAAAAAACTACAGTATTCATCAAGCACGGTATAGTCGCCGGGATTGGCAGAGTGCTTTCGCTCAAACTTTTGCAGCATATGGTCATTTTCTTTTGAGATTTCAACCATTGCCGTTACTGCATAATGAACAACCTCGGTGTCATCATTGTCGCCTGCTTTTTGAAGAAATTCTATGTATTCACGCGGATTGTCGTTTAATACATCCATGATAAGCTCTCTGCGCTGTCCGGCGGAATTAATCACAAGAGCTTCCTCAAGAGGAACAATTGACGATGCGTTTTTTCTGTCATCAACACTGACTCCTTTGTATAACTCAGAATCAAGACGCATCTTTTCAACCTGAATTTCCTTTACACCGTCACCTTTTATCATAACTTGAAAATGAAGAATCAGGACAAGCATAAATCCCCATAAGGGAAGAAATACTACGACAAAAAACATATATTTGTGGATATTCAAAAACCCCATATGAATTCCGAGAAAGGTTATGACACAGCATATAATATGTAACAGTAAGAGCATGAGAAATATATAAATCATTATTACATACACACCTTTCAAGAAAAATGCTCCTGTCAGTTGAGTTGCGACGGAGATTTAGTTATCGAGAACCGTCACCTTAATGCCGGTATTTTCAAATCTCGGAAGAATAAATCCGAGGTCCTTGGTTGTTGCCTGAGAAAGAAGCAGATTTAATTTTCCGTTCTCTCCGACACCCAAAATATCATTTGCCCGTATTTTTCCGGAAAGTATTTTATTTGCTTGGGCGTGACTGAGCGAGTCGCAGTCAAATTCAAGTCGGATAAATGAAAATACTTTTCTGTCGGACATCTGACGGAAGTTGTCATATATTTTTGAAAATGCTTCGCTGTTATATATACGGGTGTTTGCAATATACTGCTTTTCATATATGGCGGCAGTATAGTCTCTTGCTCTGAGCAGTGACATCTGCACCAGATCGCAAAGTATTTTGAACAGATTTACATAATATAGTGATTGTTGATCGGAGGAACTGTGCCATATGAAAATCAGAAGCTCAAGCTTTGAATCACGCATAACTCCCGATGCATACATGGGAAGTCCCGGTTTAAACGAAGTGTTTTTCCATATTTCCTTTTTCGAAACTGTTTCAATCAGCTCGGAATATGAATCCAGTGAAATTGAACGTGCGGCATCATGGACAATTTCCTTGGAAGCAACCTCAAGTCTTCCGAAGGCACTGTTATCATTTATGGAATAGACGCTGATGGTTTTGTTTTCGAGAACACTTTCGAAGGTATCCATAATTTTGAGATACAGCTTTGTGGGTTCAGCAGTGTCAAGCTGTTTGGTTATGTCAAATATTTTGCCGAAGCTGTCCTTTGAGCCGATAATCTGCTTTTTAAGTTCACGTTTTTCGTTGAAATTGTCGGTGTATAGTTCACGTGTGAATATGAGCTTTTCTTCAAGAAGGGTATTTTGCTCGTTAAGAGAAGAAATCTTATCGGTTGATTTTAATTTCACATATCCGCAAACAGAGCCTATAAGAAAATAATAGACAAACGCAAGCCAGTTGGTCGGCTCATAAAATATGGTAATCCATTTTGTGCCTGTTGAAATTTTGGCAATCAGCCACGAAAGCGAACTGAGGCCTGCGGCTCCGATTCCGTAACTGAGACCGTGTGTTACAGCTATAATTACAATATATGCCATTCGAAAATCCACTATGGAAAATAAAACGGCAGAATTTGTTGCATATACAAGAATTTCTGTAATTATAAACAGTCCGAAAAGCTCGGCAAGCTTAGCAATGAGTGTATGATTCTTAATCCATTCCTTTGCTTTGTCAAAAAACGAGGTAACAATATGGTTTTTTTGCTTATTAAACTTCTCGTACTGTTCATTGATATCATCAATTATCGAAATTTTTTCAAACCATCCGTATTCATTTCTTACTGCCTTATTAATTGAATTAAGATCGGCACTTTCTTTTTCTCCGAGATATTCAAAGCTTACACCGGGTTTCAGCAGTGAAAGCTTTTCGGTTAGATCGGAAAATGTAACAGAAAACTCGTCGTTTATGTTGAGTATGCCGGGGCCGGGTTTCCAGTTGTCGGTAAGGCGCACAATAAGCTCCGACAAGTCAAATGACGAAATAAAATGACATTTTGAAGCCGGGAACTCTTCCATTTTAACACTTTTTTCGGATTCCATATGGTCAAAAAGTGAGTACAAATAGTCTTTTTTATATGTGGAAAGATAGAGATACGGAATTCTTACTATTTTTATATTCATATCAAATTTGTCAGCATAATGCTCACAAAGATTTTCCTTTGCACGAGAAAGAAGTGCACGGTCGGTGCTTTCAGAAAATGCTGCATCCAGCGAGGAGATATACATAAACCTTGAATCTTTTTGGGTGGATTTCATGGAAGCAAGAATCTCTCTTAGGTCTTCTGCATCGCTTTTTCCTGTTGAATTGTATGACAGTTCTTTTGCCAAATATATAACAAGATCAAAGTCATAGGTTTCAAAGATGCGTTTCATGGAAGGTTTTTTCAGGGTATATGCTTTTATCAGGTGTGTGTTTTTCAGATTGCTGTCTCCAACAACCGTAATATGAACACCGGGAAATGTTTCATCTATAAATTCTTCGGTTATATATCCTGTATTTCCCAAAAACAGCACGTTTTTCGGCTCAAATATATTTTTGCCTAAAACAACACTGCGCTTTTCTTCCAGGCGGTTGCGGATGTCTGTGAGTACCTTGTTATTTACAACGGAGAGCAGGCACTCAATCAGTTCAGGCTTGAAAACACCGCACATTCCGTTTGCTATCATTTCTATGGCGACATCCTGAGAGAATGCTTTTTTATAACTTCTGGCGCTGGTCAGGGCATCGAAAGAATCGGCAAGAGAAACTACCTGAGCACTTAAAGGAATGTTGTCGCCTCTAAGTCCGTCGGGATATCCGGTTGCATCATAGCGCTCATGGTGATATCTTGCAATTTCCTTAGCGTGTCTGATTATTTCAGAATCTGCAAACGAATTTGTATTTGCAATGATTTCTTCGCCGAATACAGAGTGTTTTTTAACAATGTCATATTCCAGAGGAGAGAGCTTTCCGGGGTAATCCAGTATGCTTTGGGGAATTTTCATTTTGCCTATGTCATGAAGCGAGGAGGCAACAGATATATCGGATATGTTTTTTTCGGTAAGACCGGATTCGGGATAAAGAGCGGAATATTTTTTTAAAATAAGCTCGGTAAGCATACGTACATGGTAAACGTGGAATCCGCTTTCGCCGTTTAAAGTTTCGGGAATAGAGTTGTTCGATATGTATTCAATTGTCAGAATATCCGCATTGTTTTCATGCTTTAGTACTAAAACTGCATTTGGCTCCGGCATTTATTCGTTCATCCCTTTGCTTAAAATTAAAAAAGACCACAACTAAACAAGTTGCGGCCAGTCAACCATACAGATCACCTGCTTAGGCACTAATGCTTTGCGTCCAGATCTTTCGATAAGTTTGCTCAAAATTACCATTGATTATTATTGGTTATTATATCATAAAGAGCTGTATTTGTCAACATCTTAATTATTTTGTCGCACATATCGGTATTGACATATTTTAACAAAGATTTATAATATAATTAGTATTATTGCAATGTGGGTGAAAATATGCTTGTTTATGTATGCAAACAGTACAAAATACTGTGTTTTTTGATTTGTATCGTCATGCTTCTGACAGCGTGCAGGGGGGATGGCGGATATGAATACAAAATAAACAGAACAGAAACGTTTTCCATGACAGATAAATCGGTTATAAATCCTTATATGGGTTTTGCACCGTGGGCAGAAGATACAGAAAGTGTCAGTATTTGTTCCCTTGTTTATATTGATGTGACGTTTCGCGAGCTTCAGCCGGAATCATGCAGTGAGTTTGATTTTGAGAGTATAGAGAAAGAAAAAAATATAAAGGCGTGGAAAGATGCCGGTAAACATGCTGTGCTCAGATTTGTATGTGATTATCCGTCGGAGGAGAGTCACAGTGATATACCTGACTGGCTTATGGAGATAACAAGAGGAAACTATTATGATATTTCATACGGAAAAGGATATTGTCCTGATTACAGTGACAAAACGTTTATTGAATATCACAGAAAAGCTATTGAAGCACTGGCAGGTTATTTTGATGACGGATTTACAGCTTTTGTTGAATTGGGAAGTATCGGACATTGGGGTGAATGGCACATAAAGGACGTAGAGGGCATGCCGCCCATGCCTTCGGAAAGCGTTCGAAATGAATATATCAATCATTATGTTGATGCTTTTTCGGGAGCTAAGCTTCTAATGAGACGTCCTTTCAAGGGCGCAGATGTATATAACACAGGGGTGTATAATGATGTGTTTGGTAAAACTGATGCAACAAATGAATGGCTCGCATGGATAGAAAACGGCGGAGAATATAAGCAGGGTGAAGAATCGGTAAGGCTGACATCTATGCCTGATTTCTGGAAAACTTCTCCCTCCGGCGGCGAAATTTCGGGCGCTTTTTCAACTATGGATATATACACCAAATGCCTTGATGATACCGTATTGAGTCTTCAAGAAGCCCACACCACATTTTTGGGACCGAACAGTCCGGCAGATGACGACGGCACGGAAGAAAATATACGTGCAATGGTCAGCAACAGACTTATAGCCGCTATGGGATACAGGCTTGGTATAGTAAAAGCTGAAATGAAACAAAAATATAATGCCGATACTGTAGATATTATTCTTACATGGAAAAATGACGGTGTAGCACCCATATATTTTGACCTGCCGGTATACTTGTATGTGCAACAAGAAAGCGGAGGCATGCAAACTCTTGGTGAAGTGGATATAAAGCTTTCGGAAATTATGCCCGGGGAGACATATATATGCAAAACAGTGGTGTCCGAAAAAGATATATCGCCGGATGTGAGCATGTATATAGGAGTTGCAGATTATGACAGTGATAAGCCTGTTCTTGCCCTTTTATCAGATCAGGCTGTGAGAGATGATTTTTATTTCCTTATTTTTCAATAGCTGCGCCAGGTAATGATGATAAATTTTGTCTGATATTTCAAAATAAAAGATGGTGTAAGAAAATTCACACAAATTTTTTACACCATCCCGGGGATATGAAAAACAGCGGAGGATACTTTGGTTTTAAAACTCTTTCCCCAAAATATCCGAAAGATTGCTTTGTATTTTCTCGGCAACCTCCGGTTTGTTCATGGAATATACGTGAATGTTTGTAATGCTGTTTGCATAAAGATCAATAATCTGGTCCGTTGCATAGGCAATGCCTGCCTGCTTCATGGCGTTGGGGTCTGAACCGAATCTGTCCACAAGGCTTTTGAAACGCTGAGGCATAAACGAGCCCGAAAGTTTTATGGCACGGTCCACCTGATTGGCATTGGTAATAGGCATGATTCCGGGAATAACCGGAACTGTTATGCCTGCCTCGCGAATTTTATATAGAAAATTATAGAGCAGATTGTTGTCGAAAAACATCTGAGTTGTAATAAAGTCACAGCCTGCATCAACCTTTTCTTTGAGATATTTTATATCTTCCTTCTGATTTGAGCTTTCGGGATGAATTTCCGGGTAGCATGCGCATCCTATGCAAAAATCATTGGCCGTATTTTTCAGCTCATGTATGAGATCTATGGCGTATCTGTAGTCCCACCGGCTTCGGTCACAGTTTTCAAGATGTTGCGGAATATCTCCGCGAAGCGCCATTATATTTGTTATGCCTGCTTCTTTTATATCATGGATTTTGCTTTGGACGGTTTCTTTGGTTGAAGAAACACAGGTAAGATGAGCAAGAGTCGGCACTCCATACATTTCTTTAATATTTTTGGCTATATCAAGGGTGTATTTGCTTGTGCCGCCTCCGGCACCGTATGTAACACTCATGAAAGACGGCTTTAGTTTGGCTATTTCTTCAGTTGCGTGTTTAACACTTTCGAAACTCATTTCGGTTTTTGGAGGAAAAACTTCAAATGAAATTGAAAGTTTGTTTTGGGTGAGTATGTCAATGATTTTCATGATTATACCTCTTCGAAATTTATAAAATCAGTATATCACTGTGCAACGGCAAAGTCAAGTGATTCGTTTACGGTCGTCAAGAAATTAGTTCTTGATTTTGTCGGTATTTTTGATATAATAGATATAAATGGAGGTTTTTGTATGCACAATAATAAAAATACCGAAACAGAAGATTTGTTCGAAAGATTTGACAATATAGATGATTTACTTGACAATCCGAAGCCCAAAGATAATAAAGATGATGAATCTGATGATTATTTCCAAAGCGATAAGCCCAAGACTTCAGAACCGGATGTAACCGTAAAGCATCAACCGAAAGAAAAAAGCATAATGCTGAAAATCATTGGTATTTTGCTAAAGGTTGCAATTGTAATTGTTGCAATTGCTTTTATGGCTGTGTCGGTTGATTCCACAGCTAATTATATCGCGCTTTCTAAAAATGGGCGTGAAGTAAAGACAGAGATTGTCGAATATGTCGGAAAGAGTGATGATTGGATATACCGTGTTAAGTATTACAACGGATCGCAATACACAGAGGCAGAATGTGTTTCGGATATAAAGCGCGACATTGGCGAAACGCTTTATGCATTTGAGATAAAAGAAAATGGTGTGACAAAGCTTGCGGAATGTGACAATGTGGATATGGGAGCATATCTTGGCTCGCTTTTTGCATTGATAGCTGTGTTTTTGTGCTTTAAGGATTTTTCGTTAAGGTGTGCGGGGATATTGCTTTTTGGTACATATTCCGTCTTTATGGGCATATATGCATCTCAGAATATGATAACAGGGTTAAATATTGTAACAGTTCTTTTCTTCATCGGAACAGCATTGTTTCGCCGGAAAACTCAAAAAGGAAAATAAAACTGACAGTGGTCGCATGAAAACTTTATAATTTCATGTGACCACTGTTGGTTTAGTATTAAAATCTTCATAAATTACCGACATCAATGACGAGCTTCGGATAATAAACTGCTTTATTCTTTTTTCCGGAGTTTCTCGTAGGGATACACTTCTTTGAAGGCAAATTCCTGCATATCATAATGGGATGCAACTCTTCGCTGGAGATGAAGCTTTATTCTGCGTTTCTAAAATTTCCTCTTCATAATTCGCAGATCTTCACTGAAGTATTCGGTATATGAGAAGTAAAGAATAGCTGTATTTTTGATTTTTTTTGGTTAAGGGGCAGGATGCTTTGAGAGCCGCCATGTCAACGGCATTGGTCACAATAACACTTTTGAAGCCAAGCTCTTTTTTAAAAGGTTTGTGTTCGAGGTTAACTTATTTTTTGCAAGAGCGTCGCTTCTGAGCTCGTTGTCATCCTGGTGTGCGCCTATCATTAATATTTTCAGTTCGGTCGTTTTCTGTCATGGTGGAATATAAAATAATTTGATTAAGTATATGGAAATAAAATAAAAAAGACAATAAACACAATAGAATTCCTCTTGATTTTTCATAGCTGTTATGCTATTATTTTAGTAATTAAAAAAAGTATGAAGTGGCTGTAACCAATTTGCGAGCATAGATTCGTTTATATCAAATCTCGCGAAGGAAATTAAGCGTAAATTCTTATATAATAAAAAGTGTGAAAGGAAGGACAGCGTAATGAGAAGATTTGAAGATCTAAACTGCATACGGGTAAACACGCAAAGACCCCGTTCCTATTATATACCCGAAAATGACGGTGCATTTTTAAGCCTCAACGGCACATGGAATTTCAATTTCTATGAGCGTGAGGATGAGGCAGAGCTTGAGAGCAAAACATGGAACAAAATAACAGTTCCGTCATGCTGGCAGTGCGAAGGCTATGAAAAACCAAACTATGTTAATGTGCATTTCCCCATTCTCATCGATCCGCCTTATGTTCCCGATGACAACCCATGCGGTGTGTATATGAGAGAGTTTGAAATCTTAGATGCCGATGCAAAAAAATATATTGTTTTTGAAGGTGTTTCCTCATATTTCGACCTCTACATCAACGGCAAATATGTGGGCAGTGACAGCGCAAGCCGTCTGCAAAGTGAATTTGACATTTCGTCCTTTGTGAACGAGGGCACAAACACAATTACCGTAAAGGTGTATAAATGGTCCATGGGAACCTACATGGAGGATCAGGACCAGTTCAGAATGCACGGTATTTTCCGTGATGTTTATGTTCTTTCCCGTCCCCAAGGTCACATCAATGATATTTTCATAAAAACCGAGGGTAATATTATTAATGTTGAATTTGACGGTGAAGCCTCCATTGAGCTTTTTGACAGGGACAAAAGAATTGCACAAACACACGCCACCGGGAGAGCTGAATTTGCTGTAGAAAATCCCCATCTCTGGAATGCCGAAAAGCCCTATCTCTATGACCTTGTTTTCACTTATAAAAACGAAGTCATCAGACAAAAGGTTGGCTTTAGAAAAATAGAAATTTCGGAAAAATCGGAGCTTCTTATAAACGGGGTTTCGGTTAAACTCAAAGGCGTTAACCATCACGACACCCATCCCAAAACAGGATGGACAATGTCGGAGGAGGACATGCGCCGTGACCTTGAGCTCATGAAAAAGCTCAACATCAACACAATCCGTACATCGCACTATCCGCCTCATCCAAAATTTCTTTCCATGTGTGATGAAATGGGCTTTTATGTTATGCTTGAAGCAGACCACGAATGTCACCAGTTTGTTATGAGAACAGGCTGGAATGGCTATGATTGTGACAATCCCTACTGGATTTGCAATCGCCCCGAATGGAAAGAGGTTTTTCTTGACAGAATGATGAGAAGCGTTGAGCGTGACAAGAACCACCCTTGTATTTTTGCATGGTCAACGGGCAATGAAGCAGGCTTTGGCGACAACGACCGTGCAATGATTGAATGGACAAAGAAAAGAGACAACTCAAGACTTGTTCACTGTGAAGACTCAACAAGACTGGAAATAGAATGTGAAGGCGTTGATTTGTATTCAAGAATGTATACAGACCTTGAATATTGCGAAAACTATGCTGTTTCAGGCAGGGACAAACGCCCGTTCTTCCTTTGTGAATACGCTCATGCCATGGGCAACGGACCCGGTGATATCTGCGACTATTGGGAGCTGATATACAAATATCCAAAGCTCATCGGCGGATGTGTGTGGGAATGGGCAGACCATGTTTTCGATGATAACGGTGTGTATAAATACGGCGGCGATTTTGACGAAACAGTTCACAGCGGAAACTTTTGCTGTGACGGAATTGTTTTTGCCGATCGTAGCTTTAAGGCAGGCACACTTGAAATGAAAAAGGCTTATCAGTATTTTAAATCGGAGCTTTCAGAAAATGAGCTTAAAATCACCAATCTCTATGATTTCACAAATCTCAATGAATATACTCTTTGCCTGAAATGGGAAAAAGACGGAAAATGTGTTCACTGTGAAGAACTTAAAATCGATGCTTTGCCGAAGGAGACAAAAACAGTTTTCTTGGACTATAACATGGATTCTGTTTGCAAATACGGAAATTATCTCACGGTGTCACTTGAAGATTCAAAGGGGTATGAGGTTGCTTTCGATCAGCACGAATTAAAATCGGAAATGGTAACAGAAACATACGATGATGCAAAAGCTTCTGATATCAGAGAGACGGAAAAGGAAATAATATATTCGGGAAAAGACTTTGAATATGTGTTTTCAAAGAAATACGGTTCTCTTTGTCGTGCGGTCATAAACGGAAAGACGGTTTTGACAAAGCCTTCAAAGCTTTCTGTTTTTAGAGCTCCCACCGACAATGAGCGCAATGTGAAAAATGACTGGATAACCGATAACACAAGTCCCGGACATTCCGAAAATTTTGACAATCTATATCAGAAAATATATTCATGCACTCTTTCGGGAAATAAGATTTTTGTAAAGGGAGCACTTATCCCGGTTTCAAGAATGCCGTTGGCACAGTTCGAAACTGTGTATACCTTGCTTTCGGATGGTATTATAAAGGTTGAAACCAAATCTGATATCAGAGAAGGCGCAAGGTGGCTTCCGCGCTTTGGGTTTGAGTTTTTCCTCTCAAATGAAACCGATAAGTTTTCATATTACGGTCTCGGCGAAACCGAAAACTACTGTGACCTTTGCCACCATGCAAAAATGGGTATGTATGACAGCAGTGCCGACAATGAATATGTAGACTATGTTTTCCCCCAGGAACACGGCAACCATTCAAAGGTAAAAATGCTTTCTGTTTGCGGTGCTTTGGATTTTGTTTCGGATTCTTTCTTCAATTTTAATGTGTCTCACTATTCAATTGAAGCCCTTGCCAAAGCTAACCACGGATGTGAGCTTAAAAAGAGTGGTGACACCATTGTAAGAATTGACGGTGCATCTTCCGGCATCGGTTCAAATTCCTGCGGACCTGTGCTTATGGAGAAATATCGTCTTGACCAAAAGCATGTTGAATTTGTGTTTTATATAAAAAAAGCGGACTGAGCCTTGAACCGACCTCCCAAAAGTTGGATTTTTGGTCTAACTTTCGGGGGGCGGTTCAAATTAATTTACAGTCCTTTTTTACATTCCCTAAAAAGTACGGCTCTTTGGGTTATATATAGGGCGAGTGCTTTTTTGTTTTATGCTTATTTTGATTATTTTCTGAATACAAATTTTGTTCCTCCGTCATCGTTATAATAAACGAGAGTGAATTTTAATCCGCTTTCTTGTGCTATCACATCATAGAGTGTTCTTGTTTCTTCAATGTAATATTTGCTCGGTTCCTGATTCAAAGAGCGCATATATTCAATAACGGGACTTTTATCTATCGTAACGGTAAGCTCGTTTTCTTTTAGTTCTGTATGCACAACCTCGCTTGCCTCTTCTGTTTCATAGACCTTTTCTATCCATTCCTTTAAGAATTTAAGCCCGTTTTCTTTGATTTTACCGATAACAGGTGAATAATAATTTTTAACATAGCTTGTGATAAATCCTATTACTTCATCATCACCAAAATTATCTCCGCAATATTTGAGTGCAAGGTCACCGCTTAAATGGAAATCACGATGCAGATATTTTTTGCCTTCTCTTTTATCATCGGTAATGACAGCATCCGGATCGTCTTTGAATTTTTCAATTGCTTCTTCGTCGCTTAAATTTCTCCATTCAAAATTCGGCGGATTGTCTTTTTCGTATAGAATCGAACAGCATTCAGCGTTGTCTATTTTGGAGTGGTCTCGTTCATATACCATGCCGTATTTTTCGAGAACTCTTGAATATATTATTTTGCAGTGCTCACAATAATCATAATAGGGCTTAACATGCTCCAATGAATTGAGCATGCCTCTTGACGGACAGTAACGCATACGGGAATAACTGAACTTTTCCTTGTCATTTCTGACGGCAAATATATCACATGCTTCCTCTGTTGTTGTGTGCCCCCAATACGCACGGGCACCTTCATATCCTCCCAATCTGTCGCATTTATATGCCATGGAATTAGGGTTTGTTTTATCTCCTATACTGCTGTCGGAAATATGATACCAATATTCCAAAACAGCATCATGACCGCCTTTTTCTTCAAGATATTTAAAAAATTCACTATATAGCGGTATAAATTCTGTGCATGAAATCATATGTGTTTATCTCCTTATTTGTAAATTACAAACATATATCCAAGCGCATATCTGTTTCTTATAAGTACAGTACTGCACAGCTCCGGTGAATAAACATAGGGAATAATGTCGCTGTAAGAAGCAGGGGATACACTCTTTGTTTTTGAATCATACACAATTCCTATGTTTGAGGTGTTTATACATTTTAAAACTGCAGTGCCGTTTTCGATATCAGCCGTGTTTGTTGTGGAGGATATCATGAGCATGGACGCACTTGATTTTGCGTAAACCTTACCAATGTCATATCTCAGGGTCGAGTTGTTTCCGGTATTGCCATAATTAATAACAAGCTTGTTGCTTTCGTCATAGTCTTTTTCAATACCCTTTATGATGTTTCTTGCATCGGCAAGATATCGCACAAAGTCTCCCGGCGAAAGCGGAAGCTCACCCTTTTCTTTGTCGGAGCCTGTGTAAAGTCTTTCTATTGTGGAAATATCCTTAATGTATAAATATTTGAAGTTGGAACCGTCAAATACCGAAAGTCTGTATCCGTGTTCGCCTGTTGCGGGAATTATAGCCTCATTAAAGGATTCAACAACGCCATATTGTGACTCCGTATCAAGCGCGGCACTTCCTACTCCCGATTCATCATAATATACTAAAAATTCCACTCCGCCATCTTCCTTCACGTTGTAGGGAAGAAGATTTTTCGATATGTAACCTCTGTCTTTCATAAAAACATTACGTGTCGTAAGTGTAAATCTGTCATCGTCAGACAGGGTTGTATCTTTGTTTACAACAATAACGGGTGTATATACACTCATGTAAAAATAGGGAACCATAACTCCTGTTGTTTTATAGGGGATTGTGGTTGCAGTGTCGCTGCCGTTAAAGGCATATCTTATGAGACTGTCAAAGGCATCGGCATTTTCATTGTAAAATCCTGTTGTGGGAGCACCTTTATCATGATCATAATAGCTGTATTCGGTATCGATATAGCTTATTTCACCATTTCCGTTAAGCATATAACGTATGAGCTGTTCTTTTACATTTCCGTCTTTATAAAAGCACGGTAATGAAACTGCATCTGCGGCATTGAGATTTTTGTTTGAATCGACACGCACTTTTTTGGCAATATCATAAATCTTGATTTCGCCGCCTTGGGTGAATATCTTCACTTGTGCAGTGTCCGAGAGTCCTGTGCCTCCTCTTAAGTTTATCATATAACCAAAAACAAAATCTGTTGAAGCAGATGATACCGATGTAATAGATCCGTCGGAGTCTAAAAGAAATACCATGTTAACACCGGGTTTAACATCGGATATATACTTTGTTTTGAAGTGTTCGTTATAGAAATATTTATTTCCGTCAATGTAAATATACTGTTCGTTTAATGCGATTTCGCTGACATTTCCGCTTATCTGCTTTGTTGAAACGCTGAGTGATACGAGTTCGTTGCTTTTGTTATAATAACAGGAAATAACCCGGTCTTTATCAATTGCGGAAATGTCGGATGGGTGTCCGTCAACCAAAATCCGGCAATACCTCTCATTTGAGAATAAGTCAATAAGTTTGGTGCCGCCATCAACAAATATAAGTCCTTCTTTAACGTTTACATCTGCAGTAATGAATATTTCGCATTCGTTAATGTGAATAACATCAATTGATTTATTGTTGTCGTTATCAATAAGCTGTATATTGCCCGATTTAATTTCAAAATCGCTGTTTTGATATGATAAATATGCTTCACCGTTATACAATACGGCAGCATGCGAACTCATGCGTACTTCTTCATCATTATAGCAGAAACGCCCGTCATCAACACAGGGAAAATCCTCCGGGTGTACGGTTTTTATGTTTGTTTCGTATAAGTGCATGAAGACAATTCTGTTTTTTGCTTCGTCGGTTGTTACATATGCAACAACCCTCGCACCCAAAATATAGGTTTCGCCATATAAGTATTCTTCCCCTGCAATTGTAATGTGTCCCGGAGAAGCTTTGAGATTTTTGTCATAAAGGGAGCTGTATTCGTCACCTTCAATTATTCCTGTTACTTTTTCCAGCTTAAAATATTCGGTGAGAACGGTGTGTCCTTTTGTTGTCTGATATTCGTTTGTGTCGCCAAAGCCTGTTTGTTTTCTGATGTCCGTATTCACGAAGTTGTCCAATATAACAAACATATTGGCGTATGTCATCGGGGAATTGGAGTCGAATTCTGTTCCGGAGGTCAGCTTCAATTTGGATGCCTGAGCTATATATCCGTAAGGATATCCGCCCGACATTTGTGCCTCATTGGCATAACCGAGTGCAACAACTGCCATTTTGAGTGCTTCTGCATAGCTGATGCTTCTTTCGGGATAAAAATGCTCTGCTTTTGAAATTATGCCTGTGTTAATGGCATAACCAAGCATAAAATTCATTTTCCCTTCGTCAACATCGCTGAAGCCGTGAGCTGTTGCAAGAGAAGAGCCATTTGCATTCAATAAGCTCATCAGGATGCGGGTGTATGCTTCTCTTGTAACTTCGTCGCCGAGCCCCGAGTGTGTGCAATCAATGTTTAATGCATCAAGAAGTCCTTTTGATCGTTCAATTACCTCGATATCTGTGACTGTATCCGAGCTTTCTGCGTAGGATGTCTGCATTAAGCAAAGAGACATCAATAAGCTGAAAATAAGTAAAACAGACGTTAATTTTTTCATTATGACAGACCTCCCTTGCTGAGCATGTGAGCTCTTTGAATTATTGCTGCAGCCTCTGCTCTGGTAAGATTGTTAAGCGGATTGAACATAGAATTCTCATCACCGGTAACAATTCCGGCTTCTGCCGTTTTTTCAACAGCCGCAACAGCATAATCGCTTACGGAATCAGCATCGGCAAAGCTTAATTTATTACCGCTTGCATTGATGTTTAAATGATTCAGCAATCTGAACAAAATAACTGCCGCGTCTTCACGCTTGATGTTGGAGTTCGGATTAAAAGCGGAGTTGTAGCCGTTGATGATGTTAATTTCGGATAATGCGCAGACACTTTGTGCAAACCAGTCATTTTCTGAAACATCGTCATATATGGCTTTGTAATTTCCCGAAATATTAAATGCATTGCAAACAATTTTTGCAAATTCCGCTCTTGTTACATTATTATCAGGCTTGAAACTTCCGTCCGGGTATCCGCCGATTGCTTTAAGTGAAACCAAATAGTTGATGCTGTCTGTTGCCCAGTGATTTTTTGTATCGCTGAATGTTGTGGCTACAGGGGCGCTTGGAGTATCGGATGGTATGAGAATATTGGTGCCGCTGCTCACAACAGTGGATGTTGATGATGAGGGCTTTGAAGAAGATGAAGATTTGTCGGAGTCTTTTGGATGTAATTTAAGTATGGAGGCTACGTTTTTGTTAAACGAATCCGTTACATCCGAAGCTGATGTATATGTTTCTCTTTCGTCAAACATATCAGCAAAAACAAGATTACGGTAAGCCGATGCAATCTTTTTATATGTTTTATCGCTTTCGGAAACACCGAAAATGCTGTTTTCTTTTACACTTTCAATAAAGTTGTCAAGGTTTGTTTCGGTTCGCAATTTGCACACCGCAAGCATTTCTTTGTATATGTCGGATAAAAGTGCGGATTTGAAATCAGCACCTTCTAAAAGTTCGTTAAGAGTTTCCTTTTCTTCTGATGAAAGAGATAAATAAGCATCATATGTTGTTCCGAAGTTTGTAAAATAGGCAGATATTGCACCATCTACATCACCGTCATTTTTTATCATGGATGCTCCAACCGAACCGAAAAAGGTGTCTCTGAAAGTGATGGGGGTGTATTTTTTCTCGTTCATTTTTGAAATCAAAGAAAATGTTATATCCGAGGCATAATCAAAATGCTCAGAATATTCAGAAAGGTCTATACCGAGGCTCATGCCGTTGTTGCTTATGGCATTTTTAAATGCGGTCAAATCAATTTCAGATGCATCATTTATTCTTTTTACTGCCCCTAATGCTTCCTGACTTTCGGGGTTAAAGCAAACAAAATGGTTTGCACAGTGAAAATCGCTTCCGTCATCTTCGCTTGAATAAAGGTGAACCGTGTATTTGTTGTTCTTAAAAACATAAGAGAGCGGCATTGTAACAGAAAGCATACCTCTTTCTGATGTGAAAGCAAGCTCTGAGGCAAGGGGAGTATTTTGTTTGGAAAAAACAGGCGGTGTATCCGGTGACGAAACAGAATATTCACAAATATGAATTGTAACGGGAGTCATTTCGTCGCTTCCCACGATACCCGAGATTATCAGTGAATTGTTTGTTGCATCAAAATAAGTGTCTACTTCTAAAGCAGACACCGGAATGCATATTAATGAGAGCATTGTAAAAAAACATGCTATGCTGATTATGAAATTTGTCTTTTTCATTATGATTCCTCCAAATTCTGTAATTACTTGTTTGAAAGGTCGTAATTATAGGATTTGTAAGGTATTCATAACTAAACTCGCAATCACATTATAAAATAACGATTTCTTTTTGTCAATAGTTTTTAGTATTTTTTTTGAAATCTTTTATAAAATTCTTTTTGTATTCGCCCGGGGTAATATTAAAATATTCCTTAAATGCACTGCAAAAATAGGAAACAGATTCAAAACCCACAGATTCGGCAATTTGCGAAATTGGCCATGTGGGGTATTTTCTTATAAGAATGCTGGTTTTCTTGAGTCTGCAAAGCTTTCTGTAGACCATTGGCGACATCCCGGTTTTTTCTTTGAACTTGTGGCAAAATCTGTAGCTGCTTAGGTTACACATTTTAGCGTATTCATCTAAAGTGTAGTTGTTCTGACACTGTGATTTCATCATATAAAGTGCAAGTGAAATTGAATTGTCCTTTGAGATTTTCGGTGTTTGCTCACGGGTTATCAGTTCATCTCTGCAGCCTCTCCATAAGTCTATTAAAACCTGGGTAAACAGCGTATCAACCAAAAGATTGTATCCGCTTGTCATAAAAAGCAACTCGTCTATTATTCTTTCAAAGCATTCGTTTATGTGTGCTGTGTTATTGGTTTTATATAATTTGTAGGGCTCAAAGTTTAACTGCGAAAACAATTCATTGTCAAATTCTTTGAATAAAACCCAATAGTTTTCACCCATAGTATCATTTATATAATTTCTTTTTTGAATTCCCGGGGGATATATCATAAATGAACCGGTGGAAGCTTCAACATCACCGATACCCGGAATGTGAAAATTTTGTGTTCCTCTTGCTATATATACCAAACAATACTCGGTCAAATCATCACGGGAGGTCATTCCTTTAACAAGAAAGTTGTGGCCCGCCTGGGTTATTGCGTATGAATTAAGAGAATTAAAGGTAGTATTCATAATGCCTCCTCATGAAATAATAGCAATTTAGTTATAATTGTTAGCAATGCGTTTAATTGATTTGTTTTTATAATACAACTATAATTATTATAAGTCAATAGTTATTTTCACAAAGTTTTTGACCTAAAATTTACAATTGTCTAAAATTGCTAAATATGTAGTGATACAATTGTGTGACAGGAGGTAAGGTATTTTAGCTAAACTCGCAAATTTTATTTCTACGGAGTGTGATGTGTGTGAAAAAAATAATATCCTTAATTTTAACTGTGTTGCTTCTTTGTACATATATTCATGCTGTTCCCACACAAGCTTCACAGCCAAAATTTCTGGCAAATTATTCCTTTAACTCGTTTGTTACAAACGACTCTCCAAAAGCTCTTTCCGTTTCCGGTAAAAACTATAGGATATATGAGTATTCGAAAAATGATAAAGGACTGTTGCTGAATCTTTCAAGAGCTGCAACAGAGTTTACCGTTCCGGCGGAAACGCAAGGTGATTTTGTTGTATCCTTTGATATTATGGCAATAGGCAACGGTTTTTCCGGAAGTTTAACAATTAACTCTCAGGACAAATCATTTTCTCCTTTGTTGGTTACGGAAGAGAGAATTGTTACCGCCCATAACCAAAAGCGGATTTGCGGTATTTCGGAAGATAATATGACAAATATTACCCTTGTTGTGAAGCCTGCCGTAAAATGTTATGATATTTATGTTAACGGTAAATGTCAGGTTTCAGACTGGTACGCTTCCGGAATGCAGATTACGGGTATTTCCGAACTTGTATTTTCCTTTGCGGCACCCGAATCCAAACCGGGTATTGTTATAGATAATGTTAATGTATATTCGGGCAGAGAAATTTCAGATAAATATCCGATTGATGCATATAACGAAGAAATTCTTGAAATTGAAGAAAAAAAGCCCGTTGGTGATCACATATTTATCAACAATGATTTTACAACAGGCAGTTTGATGAATGAAAAATCTAAAGACAACATAATGGAAGTAATCAAAGAAGCAGACGGAAACGATTGCTTCCACATGAAAAAAACAACAACAAACGATATGTTTGCAGACCAGAGCATTGACGGCAATGAATACAGAGCATTTGTTCTGGAGTTTGACCTTAAGCTTATTGATATGAAATCCGGCTTTCATTTTCTGATGTTTGCAGGAAACGGCACATGGTCAACAAACGGTTCCCTTCAAAACGGTACGGTAATGCTTTGCGGAAAACCCGTGGGCAAGGCTGTACAGAGCGAATGGAGACATTTTGCATTTGCCGTTGATCTGGATAACGAGCTTATTGATGCCTACTATAACGGCAAGCTTGTTATGGAAGATGTTCCTTATGCAACACCAATCGGCGGACCGATTACTCTCACTCGCCTGAGAGCTCAGGGAAATTCCAATGTATGTGACATTCTTATAGATAACTACAAGATATACGAAGGAACAGAGCCCCGGGAGCTTGTTGAAAAAGAACTTGTAAAAGACCCATCAAAAACAGTTTTCCCCTCTGAAGAGTCCGAGAAAGCGCTTTTGGAAGGCAAAAAAGCTCTTCATGTTAAAAGCGGTGTTTTTTATGACGGTGAGAAAAAGACCCTTGTGAGTCCGATGCCCTACATCGAAAAGGGCAGAACCATGGTTCCTGTCCGCTTAATAAGTGAATCCTTTGGTGTTGATGTTTCCTATGATGCCTCAACTGCAACCATAAAGCTTGGAGATAATGTGAGTTTTGTGGCTGATGATTATGCTGTTGACATTAACGGCGAAAAAATTGAGCTTGATGTGCCTGCAAGAGTCATAGACGGCAGAACATTTCTTCCGCTGAGGGTTTTGTGTGAGCAGATTTTGGGTAAAAAGGTATATTATGATGACACTGTAGAATATAATGAAGGTCTTATTGTAATATCGGACGAAGAGTTCAAAGCTCCCACAGACAGCACCAGACTTCAAGCTCTTAACGATTTTGTGTTCTACTATCGTCCCACAGCAGAGGATGTATATGCGCTTTATACCAAAAACAATCCGAACAATGCACATCCCAGACTTCAGGCAAGCAAGGCTACCTTTGACAGGCTCAAAGAAGAAATAAAAAAATATCCCATCAAGAAAAAATGGGCAGACAATATAATTGCCCTTGCAGATTCCTATCTCCTCAGCAACACACCTCCCGAATATAAAACCTATGACGGCGTAAGGCTTCCTTCATATTCCATAGGAAGAACAGAAGTCTTCGGCATGGCATATCAGCTCACCGGTGACCGTAAATATGTGGATGCCGCATGGGTGCAGATAGAGGCAGTTTGCAATTGGCCTACATGGAATCCGTCCCACTTCCTGGATGTATCAAACTTTTTATCGGGTGTGGCAACGGGCTATGACTGGATGTATGATGCATGGACTGATGAACAGAAAAAAATTATGGAAGAAGGCATCTTCCGTAACGGTCTTGATGAAGCAGATAACTGGTACCTTGGATTAAAGGGAAGCAAAACCGTATTCCCGATGGCAACCAACAACTGGAACACATCCTGTAACGGTGCCGTTGTAAGGGCAGCTCTTGTGTTTATGGAAGTGTATCCCGAGGTGTGTTCAAGACTTATATCAAACGGACTTCGCGGTGTTGAATCAATGATATATCGCTATGCCCCCGACGGTGCATGGTTTGAAGGAACAAGCTACTGGGGCGCAACAACATCTGCCGTTGGCAATTTGGTTGATTCTCTCGACACGGTTCTTGGCGATTCATTCCGTCTGAATAGGATAGGGGGTCTGGAAACAACTGCAGACTTTATTCTCCAAATGCAGTCACCCTATGGTGCATACAGCTTTTCCGACTCCGAAAACACACATGTGTATCCCGACATTTTATATTGGCTTTCCAATAAATATAACAATCCATCTGTAACAGCATCAACTCTCAGAAACACCAACAGCGAGTCAAGCTCGCCTATGGCTCTTATATGGCTTAATGCCGAAATTCAGCCAAATGATATTACATTACCACTCGACAGTGTATTCCGCGGTGATGCTCAGGTTGCTTCGATGCGTGAATCGTGGACAGACCCGGAAACAACCTATGCAGCATTTAAAGGCGGCAAAACAACCGTAGAACACGCTCACCTTGATGAGGGAAGCTTCATATTTGAGAGCATGGGCGAAAGATGGTCGATGGATCTTGGCAGAGATGATTATAATATTCCCACATATTGGGATATGTCATCGGGAAGATGGAAAATACTTCGTATGAGAGCAGAGGGGCATAGTACAATTATTATTAATCCCGACAAATCGGGAATTGACCAGGCTCTTAACACCACTGCCGACATAACCTCTCTTGTTTCAAAACCCCGAGGCTCCATCGGAATTGTAGATATGAGCGGTCCTTTGAAGAAAAATGCGGTATCTGCCCGAAGAGGTTTCTTTTTCACGGATAACCGCAAAAGCCTTGTAGTCCGTGATGAAATATCTCTTGCCGGGGAAGCCGAGCTTCATTGGCTCATGTACACCGGGGCACCCGAAGCGGAGATTGGTGACAAGTCAATAACCTTAATGCTCAATAACAAGAAGCTTAAGTTAACCTTTGAAACCAATGCTAAAGATTATGAGATTTTCTTTGAAGATGCTCTTCCCCTTGAAGGCTCTCCGGTGACAGCAGGCGAAAACCAAAACCTTGGCTATCGCAGAGTACGTATTAAACTCAAAGGAAACGGCAAAGTCAACATTACGGTAAAGCTCACTCCCGAAACAATAAAAGGCACCGATGTGTCGATGTATAACAAGAGCATAGACCTCTGGACCATTCCCGACGGTGAAGTTCCCGAGAATCCGAAACTTGACATGATTTATGCAGACGGCAAGGAAATAGCCGATTTTGACCCGATTAATCAGCAATATGTGCTTAAATACTTTGAACCCACTTCACCAATGCCAAATATCACAGCAGTGAGCGAAGGAAATATTGTTAACATTGAAAATGCCGAAAACTATGACGGTACAACTGTTATTACCGTAACCAATCCTAATGACAGCGAGCTTGCAACTGTGTACAGAATCACCTACAAGCGTGATTTTTCATATCTCCCCACAATAACTCCTGTTTCGGTCAGCGTAAGTGCACAGCCTCAGCCCGAAAATCCAAAGGAAAGTGCAATTGACGGCAACTTTGCAACAAGATGGTCGGCACAAGGCTTAACGGGACACTGGATAGAGCTTGACCTAGGAAGTGTGCAAAATATTTCGGCAATTCTTATGGGTACCTATGAAGGTAATAAGAGAATATTCAGCTTTGATATTTCATTGTCGGAGGACGGCGAAACTTATTACAAAGTGTTTGACGGAAAAACCGATGGAATAACGGTAGACGAATATGAATCTTTTGATATTGGTAATCAAAAGGCAAGATATGTTAAAATCAACTGCAAAGGTACAACTGCAGGAGCATGGAACTCAATCACAGAGCTTGCCGTTGTAAAAGCGCAGTGAGGTGTAAATTATGAAAATTCATAAGCTTGTATGTGTCACACTTACTTTTGCTGTGTTTTTGCTGATTCAAGTTTGCGTTTTTGCATCAAGCGGCGAAGCTGATTTTGCCATACACGAAAATTTTGAAGATTTTGCACTGACATCCTATTCGGGCGGAAATAATCTTCAGGCATCTGTAAAGCCAAATGCCGGCGGAAGTCAGAATATAGTGAGTAAAGGCAGTAAAAAACTTAAAATTTCAGTGGAATATATAGACGGCGCATCTTCTCACGATTCATTTGTACAAATGAGCTCACCAATGAATATAGACGAACAATTGGAATGCTCATTTGAAGTGAGTGTGACCGATTCTTCAAAAGGAAGTTTTACTGTTTATGCAATATGCACAGAGTATATTCCTGTTGCAAGAATTGCAGATAATGCCATAACATATCCAAACGGAAAAACCGATGAATATACAGACGGGGAAAGCGAAACAATTTCATTTACCATAGACCCATCAAAAAACAGACTTCGAGTTTATAAGAACGGAGTTTTGCGGTTTGGTACAGATGATATAAAATCTTTCTATCCCGATTGTGATTTGTCATCTGTGAGAATCAGATTTTGTGCTAATGCGCTTTCGCCGGATGGCAACATATTTGATTCATACCTTGATGAAATTCACATTTCGCCAAAAGTTTCAGACGAAAGAAGTTTTGGAAACAAGCTGTATATTTCCGAAGATTTTGAGTCCCATACGCCTGCATCATATGCGGGCGGAGCAGGATTTCAGACTGCAGTGAAGCCAAACACGGGCGGCAGTCAGAGCATTGTTCAGCAAGATGATAAAAATCTCAAGATTTCCGTCAGATATATTCCCGGTGCCTCGGCACATGATTCCTTTGTTCAAATGAGTGAAGCAATGGTTATATCGGGAAAATTCATCTCGTCGTTTGATGTTTGTGTTCCCGATTCATCAAAGGGAGTATTTTATGTTGAAATGATGTGCTCTGCCTCTGTTATCCCCATAAGGATTTCAAACGGAAAAATAAGCTGCTTGGGAAATGTGGCTCAAAGCTACACCGATGGCGAAACGCTTTCCTTTTCCGTAATTGCAGATTCACTGACAAACGAACTGCGGATATATATAAACAACACTTTTCTTTATAAATCCGATAACATTAAAGCGGATTTCCCAAGTGTCAATCTTTCATCTGTCAGACTTCGTTATGCGGCAGTTTCGGTTGAAAGCGAAACGAATAACTTCGATGTATATTTAGATAATATTTATATTGCCCACAGCAGCGGCGACAATGATTTGTATATCGGCTCATCCAAACTGACGAAATATACAAGCTTTGGTCTTACCGATGTTTCAGCGGTTAGAAACAGTTCCTTCAACTTTGAAATTCCCCTCGGTTTTTCGGGAACAACGTCAAAAAATGTGTCATTCATACTTGCACATTATTCAACCAACTCAAAGGGGACGGCAAGAGTTCTCAAAAACGTGAAGCTTTTTGTGGTGAATCTTTATCCCGGTTTTCAAAAAGTTGATGTTCCTTTTGATATTGACAGTTTTAGTCAGTCAGACAGTTATGAAATATATCTTATGCCGGGAGGTGACTATAATATGATTTTTCAAAGAATATCAAAATCCGATTTTACAAAATTAAGCAATCCTTCGGGCGAGCAAATGATTGATGAAATATCTCCTGTTCATCCGAGAATCTGGATTAACAGCGAAAAGATTTCAAATCTCAAAGAGCTGATTGAAAATGATGATGTTGCAAAAAGCTGGTATCAAAGCATTAAAGCCGATGCAACCAAGCTTTTGACCGATTCTCTTCCTGTATATGAAGATGATGACCCACAGCGCCTTGTATGCTCGCAAAAGGTTGCGGCATCAGTGCCTCTCTTAAGTCTTGTATATCTTTTGGAAAATGACGAACGTTATGCCAATCGTGCCTATGAATACATGATGGCGGTTTGTGAATTTGAAGACTGGGCGCCATATCATTTCCTTGACACATCAAATATTACAGTAGCGGTATCTGTAGGATATGACTGGCTGTATGATTATTTTAAAGCCAAAAACATTGATGTCAGCTATTTTGAAGATAAAATAGCCTCAATGGGGCTTAACATGGGCAGAGATGCATATTTAAAGAAATTATACACGGGCAATCACTGGTGGGTGGATGCAAGCACCAACTGGAATGTATGCTGTAACACAGGCATGGCAATAGGTGCCCTTGCAATAGCCGATGTTGAAAGACACTCCCAGCTTTGTACCTACATTCTGGAATCGGGTCTTGAATCTCTCGAAAGAATGCTTCCTCGTTTTGCACCCGACGGTGCGTGGTTTGAAGGTCCGTCATACTGGCACAGCACAACACTGCCGCTGTGCAGTTATGTTAATGCACTTGAAACTGCACTTTGTACAGACTATGGAATAATGTCTTTTGAAGGTCTTTCCAACACTGCCTACTATCCAATACTGAATACCGGTGCAAAAATAACATTTAATCTTCACGATGCATCCGAATCTTCGGTTGATGCACCTCAGTATTGGTATCTTGCCAAGCTCTACAATGACAAAAACCTTGCCGGCTACAGATATTGGCAGATTACCGAAAAGTCATGTAACCCCACATACCGAGACCTTTTGTGGTATGATGCATCTTTGATTGAAGAAGATTTTGATAAATACATCAAAAAAGACGGCTATTTCCGTGATACGGAAGCCGCAGTATTCAGAAATACATATAAGGGCGAAGACATAAATTTCTTTGGCATTCATGGCGGCTCCAACAAGGTTGAACATGGTCAGCTTGATGCCGGAAGCTTTGTGTATGAAGCTCTTGGCGAACGCTGGGCAATAGACCTTGGCGGCGAAGCATACAACATGCATAACTACTGGGTTATGGATGATATTGAAAAAAGCCGATGGGGATATTACCGAAGCCGTGCCGAAGGTCACAACACCGTCGTGATTAATCCCGGGATGCTTGCAGACCAGACCCTTGAGAGTATGTCGCAAATAACCGAATTCACTCCCGCCGACACGGTTTGCAAAGCGGAGGTTGACATCGGTGAAGCATATAAAAATTATGCATCATCAGCTGTCAGAAGTGCAGAATTTAATAAGGTGACGGGAGAATTGTCACTTCACGATAAAATCACTTTAAGCGGAGCTTACGATACATATTGGTTTATGCATACAAAAGCCGATGTGGAGATAAGCGAAGACAAAAAGTCCGCAATTTTGACACAAAACGGCAAAAGTGTAACCGTTACCTGCGATGGAATGGGAACATTCTCCGTTATGGATGCCGTGCCTCTGCCATCATCGCCAAATCCGGACACCTGGCCCGAAAATATGGCAAATGACGGAAGCTCAAGAGCACCCACACATCAGAACGAAAATAAGGGTGTTAAAAAACTTGTTATTTTTCTTGAAAATGCATCGGGGAAAATTAACTTTGACGTAACTCTTACACCACAAACCATAAATTAAAAAGGAGGCAGTTATATGAATCTGATTAAACAAATATCCCTTCTCTTGGTTCTTGTTTTTTCAATTGGTATCATTCCTTGTTATGCCGATACTCCTATCAGCGTGGAACTGACATCATCCGATGCAACGGTTACGGCAGGTTCGGGAGTTGAGCTAAATGTTAATGTCAGTTCGGAAAATGAAATTGACAAAGCGGAAATTTGGGTTAATGATGTATTTTTTGCAACACTTCACAATCCCAAATCAAGCTTTACGTATAACTACATAACTTCCAAGGATACAAATGAGACATTAAACTTTAAGATTGTTGCCTATGATGTACTTGGTCAAAGCGGCGAAAGTAATGTTTTAAGCACCGAGATTCTGGCAAACAGTGAAACGGTAATCACTTTCGAAGATGCTCCCGAAAAAGTGAATTACAATGATTTTTCAGAAATCAAAGCTCGGATTGAAGATGCCGACGGAATTGAAAAAGTGCAGCTGTATGTAAATAATAAGCTGTCCGATGCACAGTATACGGCAGATGGCGACATATATACTTTTGCAGACTTCCCCAAAAATCTCGGAGATATGAATTTCGAGGTTAAAGTAACCGATAATGCGGGAGCAGTTACGGGTGCACATAAAAAAGTTATTGCAGAAAACAGATATATGGCACCTCTTTTTGCAAAAAATCCCATGAATGCGGTTCCGGGCGGAAATTTCAAAACCAACCGGGCAAACGGCTACACATTTGCAACCGCAGGCACAGACGATAAGTATATGCAGATAACAAGAACAAGCTCGCCCGACTCCAAAACAACCTATTTCAGATATCAGATTCGTGACGGGCACGGTAATCTTGAAGGTGTGTTTGAGGTTGAGTTTAAGCTCAAAATCAGCTCTGAGGCATACAACAATTTTCTGCTTAACTTTAACCCCCGCGGAGCCGCCGAACCGGGAACAACACCAACCATAACATCCGGCGGAACAATAACACTCAGAAACGGCAACAATGATGCCGACACAAAAACCCTTACAAATTATTTTGAAGCAGAGAAGTGGTATAATCTCAGATATGTGTGTGACACCAATCAAAAAACATACCGTTTCTTTGTTGATGATGAAGAGCTCACATCCGACGCCGTATACAAGCTCCCCGTAGCAGATGAGGTGTCTATGGGTTCAATGATATATATAGCTGTTCTCATCAGACTCCCCGAGCTTGATGATTCACTTTGTATTGACGATGTTGCTTTCAACTATGAAAGAAAACAGGCTGATATTGCTGACATAACATATTCCGACGGAGCTGTTACGGCAGTTGTTAAAGACGGTTTGTCACAGACAGACCTTGGCGAAAATGTAGCTATATTAAATAACGAAAAAACAATACCTCTATCCTCGGTTGATTTTGATGCATCATCAAAGCTTTTAACCGTGATTCCCAAAAATCCTTTGGATTTTTCAAACACCTATTCTCTTGTTATTAAATCAGGCACAGAAAATGCAGAGGCACAGCCCTTTAAAGCAGATTCATACACAGACTTCTCAACACCTGAAGCCGGTCTTGATATAAAAGATGTTGTGTTTGATGAATACAGAGGCGGAAACGGTGTTAAAGCGAAGGTGTCAAATAACACATCCGAATCACAGACCGTGGTAATGCTGATGACAGTTAAAAATGCAAGCGGTGCGGTAGAAAGAGTTTATTCATCTGACGAAATAACCCTCGAACCGGGCCAAACCGATGCTCTGATAAGCATAAGCCCCGTTCCGGCATCAGATGGCAAAACAGAAGTGTTTTTCCTGAACGGATGGACAGGGAATAAAGCAGTTAAAAAATTTGTATTCACTAAATAAAAAAACAGAAAGGTACGTGACTTAATATGAAAATGTTGGACAAAGGTTTTTACACAGCTATGGGAACACCATTAAACATCGACGGTTCTCTTTGCAGGGAGGGGCTTAAAGCTCACATCGAAGACCAGATTGAAAACGGTGCCGCAGGTATTTTTATCATGGGTACAATGGGTATGCAGCCTTCAATAAAAACTGATGTGTATGCCGAAGTTGCAAAGCTTGCCTCAGAAACAGTAAATAACAGAACTTCGCTTCTTATTGGTGTAATGGATAATTCTGTTGCAAGAGTAGTTGACAGAATCAATTCTTTAAAAGGTCTGGATTTAACCGGCGTTGTTGCAACAGCTCCCTTCTTTTGCGGTTGCCCTGCGGCAGATTTGGCAAACTTCTTTACCATGATAGCCGACAAATCTGAGTTTCCGCTGTATCTCTATGATCAGCCCGGCATAACAAATGTTAAAATCACCCAAGAGCATATTGCAGTTCTGGCAAAGCACCCCAATATCAAAGGCATAAAAACTGCAGATATCAATCTTGTGAGATACATAAAGAAGAACTGCCCCGATTTTGAAGTTTTGTACAGCCATTCCGATTATTACGGTTCCGCCGCAGCCTACGGTGTTGACAAATTCCTTGAAGGAATGTTTGCCTGCACCCCCAAAAATGCCAAAAAAATTGCAGAAAGCTTTAACAGCGGCAACACAGAAGATGCAATGAAATATCTCAAAAATGTTCTTGAACTGAGAGATCTTTTCATAAAATACAGAGTAAATCCGGCTCTTACGGTTTGTATGAACGAAAAAGGAATAGACGGTATTTTCCATCCCGATTATCACCTTGATGTACCCTCAGATGCAAAATCAAAGCTTATATCAACACTTAAAGAAATCGGCGAAATATGATTTGAGCAGGTGAATTAAAATGTATAAAATAAACAAAGTAAGCTTATCTCCCGTGGTTGACTTTGCGGGAGAAGAGCTGAAAAAATATCTGCGTATGATGATGCCGGAGTGCGGAGACATTTCAATCGGATACGACAAAGACGAAAAAGCGTCTTTCCGCATTGGCTTAATGCAGGATTTCGGCATTGATGTTTCGGAGACCTCCGATGCATCTCTTGATGACATAATTCATATTGAAACAGACAGTGAAGGCGGACTTATTTGCGGCAGTAATCCGCGTTCGGTGCTTTTTGCGGTATATAAGTTTTTAAAATTAAACGGTTGCAGATGGCTTTATCCCGGACTTGACGGAGAATACATACCCCTTGTTTCCGACCTTAAAAACATATCCTATCACAAAATGGCAGACCATCGCTACAGAGGTCAGTGCATAGAAGGCAGTGAGATGCAGACAAATTTCATTGAAGCAATAGATTTTCTGTCCAAAAACGGAATGAATGTATTTATGTTTCAATTTAATAATCCTCACTATTACTACAACACATGGTATTCTCATGGCGGCAACAGATTTAAAGAGGATGAACGCATCAGCAAAGAAACCTCAATTCAGTGGAAAAGAATGTGTGAAGCGGAAATGGACAAAAGAGGCATTCAGTTTCATGATGTGGGTCATGGCTGGACCAGCGACAGCTTCGGCTATGATTCCACGGGTGCATGGGCAGACCGATTTAAAGCGGAAATAATTCCCGAGGGCGAAAACAAAGACTATATTGCAAAGATAAAAGGTGAGCGAAAGTTTTTCATGAATGTTTCCCTCAACACAAATTTCTGCATGTCTAATGCGAAAGCACGAAAGATTGTTGTGGATTATATTGCCGATTATGCCGAAAAACACACTAATGTTGATTATCTTCATGTGTGGCTTGCCGATTCCTACAATAATCACTGTGAATGTGAGGAATGCATAAAAAAATCAACCTCCGACTGGTATGTGATTCTTTTAAATGAGCTTGATGAAGAATATGAAAAACGCAACATAAAGAGTAAGATTGTTTTTATTGCCTACCATGACCTTTTGTGGGCACCCGAAACGGAAAAAATCAACAATCCCGACCGTTTCGCCATGCTTTTTGCACCAATCACACGCTCATATTCCGACACCTATGCAACAGAGCCCGACACTTCCTCATACATGCCATATCCGAGAAATAAGATAACTCATAAGGGATTGAGCCAGAATCTTCATTATCTTAATAAATGGAAAGAAAATTATAAGGGCGATTGCATAACCTTTGACTATCATTTCCATTGGGTTCATTACAACGACCCCGGATATATGTCTATTTCCAAATGCATATATGAAGATGTCAAAAACCTCAAAAAATGCGGCTTGAACGGAATGATATCATGTCAGACACAGCGATGCTTTTTCCCGACAGGGCTTCCGCAGTATATCTGCTCGGAAATGCTTTTTGATGCTTCTCTTTCCATGGAAGAAATTACCAATGATTATTTCTCTCATGCATTTGGAGACAATTGGGAATTGCCGCTGAAATATCTTTCAAAAGTCAGTGAGCTGTTTGATTTTTCATACATGGTTTCCACATCTCCCTTTGCTCACTATAAAAAAAGCTTTGAAAATAAAGCCTTTGCCGACAATCTCAAAAAAATATATCCGCTTCTTGATGAGTTTTCAAAAACCATTGAAGAAAACAAGTATCATATATCAAGAAGTCACTATGTTTCATGGCAGCTTTTGAAAGATCACATAAGCTATTGCAGGGGATATGCCGATGCGGTAATCAACCGAGCTCTCGCAAATTACTCCGAAGCAAAAAAACAGTTCCTTTCTCTTTGTGACGAAATGGCTTCAAAAGAGGATAGTCTTCAGAAATATTTTGATGTGGGATTGTTTTCATATATTTCAGGCATATTATTCAGAGATGATTTAACAACCATAACCTGATTGTGCATTCCCAAAAAAGGAGGGATTTTAAGAAATGAAAAAAAGATTGTTAAGCGTGGCTGTGGCGTTTGTGCTTGTTACGGCACTTTTTGCAGTGCCTGTATTTGCATATTCCAACCCTTGTGAGGATATCAATTTTAACAAGCTTGATGCAAGCGACTGGACAACGGCGGGAACAAGGTACGGAACATTATCCAATTACGGAACCCCATATCCTAATGTTGTTACATATTCAGCCGACACGCTAAATGACAGAGACGGAGACGGTAAAAGCCTCAAAGTTGAGGTTAATGCCAATAGCGGTAAAACCGATTATCCCGGCATTAAATATACTCCCGAACAAACACTTAAAGGCATTGTTCACATCTGTGCGTCACATTTTATTGAGGCACATGAAAAAGCAAGCTACTCATACAGATATATTACAATGGTAACAGCTTCCGGAGAAGAAAAAAATCTTGTTACCTTTACAGATTCAAAATCTCTTATGACATTTTTAAATATAAGCGGATACAAAAATGTCACAGACCACACCGGTGCATGGATTGATGTTGACATTGTATATAATCTCGATACCAACTGCGGTACATATAATATTACAAGCAACGGAACGTCTTTGTTTAATCAGAGCTTTACACTTAATGATGAAACCTATAAAGACGGAATTGCGGAGATTAAATTTTACACCCAATCTCCCAAATGGCTTTCAACTAAATATGCAGGCGGAACATCAGCCTTTGCCAACAAAGAGGTAATGTATTGGGATAATATAAGGATTGAAACTCTTGACAAAATGCCGTCGGAGGCTTCAAAAACCAACACTTCCGATTTCAATTCATACACACCGTCCGACACAATCACCACAGCTCTTCCGTCGGTTCCTTCGGGTGTTGCATGGAAATATGCAAACGTTAACGGACAGGGCTTTAGCTATGAAGCAACCGACAAGGGCGTAAGCATGAGATACACCGGAAGCACCACAGCCGCAGGACAGTTGCGTATGAATTTCAGCCCCTATGTTTCATCGGTCAAATCAAAGATTTCATTCAAGGTTGCCGATAAGGTTTCCAAACCAATATACATAATAACCGGTGATGCACAGTATATACAGCCGGTTTTAATCCATGATTCCGGCAGGCTTATTGTGTTTGGTAATTCGGTTCTTAACTATGAAACCGACCGTTGGTATGATGTGGAGTATTCCTTTGATGCTCAAAGCGGTGATTATTATTACAGGGTTTATGACGGTGAAAATGAATATATGGCTTCAGGAGTATTAACCCAGGAAGGACTTTCATATCCAAACACCATACAAAGGGTAATGCTCCAGATAAACAAGGCATCTTCAGCATCGTCAATACTCATAGATGATTTTATGCTGGATACCGTGGCATCGGATTTCAGACTGGATAAAGACCTTTCCTCAAATAATAAAACCATTATAAATGATGAAGCAGTGTATGCAAGATTTACAAAAGAGCTTGATGAAACAGGCGAAACTCTTGCAGGCAAAGTGTTTGAATATTACGGCAATGCAGAAATAACATCGGTTTCGCTTCTTGATAAATACACAATCAAGGTAGACTTTAAAAAAGAACTCGGCAAAAAGTATCGTATAGATTTCAAGAACATTGCCGCATCTGACGGAAGTACAACAAGTGACTATATCGAGATTTCCACCGAGCCCGAAGAATATATTGCTCCCGTATTCACCTTTACCGATGATTCGGGCAACAAAGTGAACTCTCTCACAAAGGGAGCGGCAATAAACATGAGTACGGTTCTTAAAACCGGAACAGAAGGCGACAAAGATGCCTATGCCTTTCTTGCTCTGTATGATGACGGAGGCAAGCTCTGCGGGCTTGATTTTAACAAAACCAAGTTTACTCGGGAAGGGGAGAGCGAAGAATTATCCGTAAACATCCCATCCGGAACTTGTGCTTACCGCCTTTTTGCGTCAGTCTGGAATACAGACCTTAAACCCATAAAAAAAGAAGTTCTTACAACTCCCGTTGTAATTTTTAAGCTTGATGATTTGAGAGCCTATTCCTATCCGCATTTTCTTGAAATGACAGAATTTGCCGAAGAAAATGAAATTAAAATCGGTGTGGGTATAATAGCCAACACCTTGGAAAATGCAGGTCAAGCCTACATAGATGCGGTTAAAGCCATTGACGACAGCCCAAATGCAGAAATCTGGTGTCACGGCTACACTCATAACTACACCTACACAGACGGCGTTCTTACCTATGCCGAGTTTACCGACAGTGTTGAAAATCAGTCTCAAACCTTAAAAAACAGTGCCGATATTCTTAAAGACAAATGCGGTATAACGGTAAGAGCTCTCGGCACTCCCGGCAACTATTCAAATGCAGACACCATAAAAGCGCTGGAGCTCAATCCTCAATATACCACCCTTCTTGCAAGTGCATCGGTGGGAAAACGTTTGGAAGGAAGCACCTATATTCATCTTTCCAACTGGATGAATATGGAAAGCTCGGTGGATGTTGTAAAAACACTTGATGCCCTCAAAGCAAATTATGAATCAAGCTCCAAGCTTGCACCTTATGTTCTTATTGCAGGGCATAGCTACGGATGGGACGCAACAAGTGAAGAAACATTCAAGAGCTTCATTGATTACCTCAAATCAAAAGGGGTAACATTTATGACCCCAACTGAGTATTACAACTTTGTTTCATAAAAATATTTATATTGAAAGGAATGAAAGTAATATGAAAAAAAGATTTTTAAGCATTATCCTGGCGGTATTTGTTGTACTGTCGGCAATTTCACTGCCAACCTTTGCATATTCCAATGTATGTGAAGAAATTGATTTTAACGGATTTGCATCAGGTGACTTGACAAGTGTCAAATTAAAGTATGGTACAATGTCCACCTATGACTCACCCTACCCGGGCGGTTATTATTCTTTTACTCCCGGACCCGACAGAAATTCTGAAGACGGCAATAGCTTTAGAATGTATATGCTTGGTGCTTCCAATGCAACCAACAATGATAAATTCTTTGGCGCAACATACACCTCGGAGCATACCTACACCGGAAAGGTAAGAATCGAAGCATCTGTTATGCATACGGTGAATGATGAAACAAGCGACAGCGAAAAAATTCCGCCCAGCGGTTTGCATGCGGTATTTGGCGAAAGAGAAGTTATGCTTGTATATTTTGACAACATAGGACGCATAGAGCTGTGGAACGGTTCGGCATTAAAACTCTATAACGGAACCAATGACCCCACCGTGCAAAGAGAAATCTGGTATGACATTGCAATTGATTATGATTTGGATAACAATGATATTGTATACAATATTTGGGCAGACGGTGTTAAAATATTTGATAATGTAAGATTTGACGGTGCCGTTGATGAAACAATAAAAGCCGGATTGACAAAGCTTACATACAGATATCGCTGGAATTTTAAAAGCATAAGAACCAAACTCAGCGAATCATATGACCACTCACCGGTGGTTTGTCTTGACGATATAAAAATTAAAAACATCGATGCAATGCCCGGAAGCGAAAAGCCCTACATTGCAGATTATGAAGATTTCACAGCTTCCTCCGTGCAGTGGCATTTCCCTGCAATCCCTGCCGGTGCTGAATATACAAACAAGCAAAATGTCGGCGGCGGCACAGTGGACGGATTTATGTCAGCTCAGGCAGGCAGAGGAAACAGCTTAAAGATTGTTACAGGCACAACAACCGCAACAAATGCTAATCTTCAGTTTATACCCACACAAGCTACCCCGGATGCTGTGAGCGGAAAAATGGCATTGCAGGTGCCCGATAAAGCTTTTCACAAAATTGCATACATAAAAACCTCCGGCGGAGATCAGATTAATGCAGTGCTGTTTTCAAGCGGCGGAAATCTCTCCATCTTCGGACAAAGTATATGCACATACAAATTCAATCACTGGTATGACATTGAATACTCCTACAGTGCAGTTGACGGAAGTTATTTTTATAAAGTATATGACGGCGAAACAGAGTATATCGGAAACGGAATATATACACAGTCCAAAGGTTATCCCCAGACAGTTTCACAAATGGCAATACAGCTTAACAACCAGAAAACAAAAATAGATTCACACATCATTGTGGATGACCTTGTGTTTAAAGCAATTGACGACGAATTTAAACTTGACGTGGACCTTTCTGCAAATAATAAGACTATTGCAAGTAATGAAACAGTATATGCAAGATTTACAAAAGAGCTTGACGAAACCCCCGAAACCCTTGCATCCAAAGTGTTTGAATATTATGATAATGCCGAAATCACATCTGTTTCACTTATTGATAAATACACTGTAAAGGTAGAGTTTGCAAAAGAAATGGGCAAAACCTACCGTGTTGATTTCAAAAACATTGCCGCAACAGACGGCAGTGTAACAAGCGGTTACATAGTATTTGATGTGAAAAAAGAAGACCTTTATTTGTCAGATTCAATCTTTAAAACCGAATCCGGCGAAATACCTTCACTGTTAAAACCCGGAAAAATAACATCAAGCATTGATGCATATGCAAATAACGGTAAAAGCTTCAGCTATATCTACGCATTGGGACTTTTCTGTGATAACGAACTTACAGCATTGGATTGCGATGTGATAAATATAGGTGAAGAAAAACAAACATACACAAGAACCGTTACCGTTCCAAATGACGGAAGCTATGTTTTAAAAGCCTTTGTATGGGATGTCGCAACCTTAGAACCAATTAGACGTGTGCAGACCCTCAAACCCACACCCGATAACAAGCCTGTTGCAATTGTGAAGCTTGATGATTTAAGAGCAGATAACGATGCTTATCTTAATGTATTCACCGACATGGCATCCTGGGCAGGAGACAACGGTATCCGCATAAGCACAGGTCTCATAGCCGAATCATTGGAAACAACCAACGCAACAGACGAAAGAATTGCCAAGGTAAAGGCTCTTGCAGACAACAACAATGTTGAAGTGTGGTTCCATGGCTATGCCAATGCCAACACATTTGCAAGTGATGATAACGAAGAGGCACAGCGTGAAGATTTTCAAAAGGGTATAGCGGCAGCAGCTAAACACGGTATAACCTTCAAATCCTTCGGACCTCCGTCAAACAACATGAGACCGATTACTGCCGGGCTTATTGAAAATGAATTCACAAACTTTACAACAGTTATGGCACTCAGCACCTCCGGTCAGGCATATTCTTCATATCTTGACAGATGTAACGATTTGTTCAGTTATATTACCGTTGAAGCAGGTGCAACCGGCAAAACCGATACCCTTGATAATCTTAAAGCTTTGTGGAATGAAAAATCAACAAGAAAATACATTCTTCTTCAGGCTCATCCTGCTCAGTGGGCAGACCATGAAGGCGGAGAAGAAAGATTTAAGGAATTCCTTTTGTGGCTTAAATCAGAGGGCGTTGTATTTATGACTCCTTCGGAATACACAGCATATTTGAATGCACTTAACTAAAACAAGGAGATAACAAATGATAACAGACAGCATACGCAATATTGATTTATACAAAGATATACACAAAGACTTTCCCAAGGTTTTCGAATATATGAAAACCTTGGGGAAGGATTCCCCGAAAGGTCCCTTTGTAATTGACGGCGACAATGTTCACGGCTCCGTCTGGACAATTGAAACAAAAGGCTTTGCCGAGGAAAGACTGCTTGAAAAACATGATAAATTTATAGATATTCATTATATTCTTGACGGCAGTGAGAAATTTGGCTATGCAGATGCCGAAACCTTAACTGCCGACTGTGAATATAACAGTGAAGAGGACTATATATTTTTAAAAGGAAAGGCAACGGGTGTTGTCCTCACCCCCGGGCATTTCTGCATTGTTTTTCCCGATGATGCTCACAGTCCTTATTGCATTAACGAGGAAGTTGAAACTGTAAAAAGATGCGTTATAAAGGTGAGAGTATAACTGACGAGGTGTGTATGTTTGAAGAGGTACAAGCAGTTATAAACGCAAACATTGTTCTTCGTGATGACATTGTTTACGGCGGCACGCTTATTATAAAGGGCAATCACATTGAGTGTGTATCCTTGCCGGGTGATACTGTGATTCCGGAAAACGCAAAAATTGTTGATGCAGGCGGTCTTTATGTGGGTCCCGGATTTGTAGACATACATTCCCATGGTGCAAAGGGCAAGTTAATATATGATGAGCCGGAGGAAACAACAACGCATTTTCTTAAATCCGGTCACACGACTATCCTTTCTGCCTTTTATGACGATTTAGACTCTGTCGGTATGATAAAAGCTGCAGAAAATATAAAAATTGTACGCAAAAACGGTGTAAGCTCCAAAATTATTGAAGGGATATATATGGAAGGTCCGTATATGAATTTCAAATACGGTGCCGAAGCTCAAAACAAAAAGTGGAATCCCCACGAAATAAATTTTGATGATTATTCCCGATTGGTTGAAACACTGGGAGATTTTGCAAAAGTCTGGGTGGTTGCACCCGAAAGAGACGGAATTGAAGACTTTGTAAAATATGTAAAGAAGATAAATCCCGATGCAGTAATAAGCGTTGGTCACAGTGAAGCGACACCCGATCAGATAAGAGATCTTAAAAAATACGGATTGATTCTTCAGACTCACTGTATGGATGCAACGGGCAGAGTGGGCGAAGGCGGCGGTATAAGGCGCTGTGGTCCCGATGAAGAATGTTTGCTTGATGATAATATGTATGCAGAGGTTATATGTGATTCTCTTGGGATACATGTTGATCCCGATATGCTCAAACTCATATACAAAGTAAAAACAAAAGACAGAATCGTTCTCATAACCGATTCCACTGCAAGCGACGGCACAGCCTCTGAAATGTATCCCGATGCAACAGACCTTAATTTTGACAATCAGGGAATGATTTCGGGCAGCAAGCTTACTCTTGATGCGGCATGTCGCAACATGATGAAACACACCTCCTGCGGCATAACCGATGCCTTTGTTATGGCATCATACAATCCTGCGTGTGTTTTGGGGCTTGATAACGAAATAGGTTCAATTGCTCCCGGAAAAAGAGCCAATCTTGTTTTTACGGATTCTCTCTTTAATGTTAAAAGGGTTATGCTTAACGGAAAATTTACGGAGGAACTGTTATGTCACAATTAAAAATAGGTTTTTCAAAAGTTAATATCAATCCGCCTCTTGGAAGTGCAATCTTTGGCTACTATGTTCCCAGGTATGCAAAAGGCTTTCTCGATAATCTGGAAGCAAGAACCCTTGTTCTGGAACACGACGGAAATAAGTATGCCATTATAAATATTGATAATTGTGCGTTTCCTGCATACATGGTGAAGGATTTTTGCTCAAAAATAAGCAGAGAAACAGAGATTTGTGAAAACAGCATTATGATTAATGCCACTCACACTCACACAGGTCCCTTTATGCAAAAGTCAAGTATGTTTGACGTGAGCGAAGAAGAAATAAATTCTTATGTTAAATTTCTTTCTCAAAGGCTTGTTGACGGAGTTATTATGGCAAATTCAGACCTTACTCCGGGCAAAGTGGGATATATCGTCGGCGAGGCACCCGAGAGAGTTTCCTATATACGCCGCTATCGAATGAAGGACGGAACAACCATGACTTGTCCGCCGGTTAGCAATCCCGATATTGCTCATCCTCTGGGTGAGCTTGACAGACGGGTAAATGTTCTCAGGTTCGACAGAGAAAATTCCAACAGTATTGTTATTGTTAACTATGGTGTTCATGCAGATACCACAGGCGGCGAATATTTTTCGGCAGATTTTCCCCATTGGCTTCGTGAAACCTTGTACAAAGCCCTTGACGGAGTTGAATGTATGTTCATTCCGGGTGCCGAGGGGGATGTGGGAAGCACAAACACAAATCCCAAAGACGGTGATATGAACGATACCGAAATAAGCTTTGACAATGAAATGAAAAGTCCCGGTATGGCTCGTTTTGTGGGCAGAGCTCTTGCCGGAACCGTTTTGCAGGTGTATGACAAAGTTAAATACACAGATATTGATGATGTAAAAATATTAACCAAAACAGTTAAAATTCCTACAAATCTGCCAAATCCCGAAGATTTGCCCCTTGCACGTAAATATATGGAGTTGCATGACTTGGGGAATGACGACGAGATTCCCTTTGAGGGTATGGAATTAACAACCGTTGTTGCCGAAGCGGCAAGGATGGTTAGTCTTGAAAACGGTCCCGAATATTTTGAGTTTGAATTAATCTGCCTTAAAATAGGGGATATTGCTCTTGTTGGTATTCCGGGTGAACCGTTTACCGATATAGGTGTAGAAATCAAAAAATGCCCGGGATGGGGAATAATATTTCCTTGTGCAATAACAAACGGATGCGAGGGATATTTCCCCACAAAATCAGCCTATGATGAGGGTGGCTACGAAGCTCGTTCGTCACCGTTCAAGTCGGATGTGGCAAAGCTCGTCATCGAGGGCGCAAAAGCTCTTTTGACTGATATCAGACTGACTTGATTAAAAGCCGCAAGGCTTGCTGTGCCTATATGACATGAGATGCCCTCTTGTTAAACTGAATGATAAATTCCAAATTAACGCGATGCTTAATTAATACAAAAAGCATATTGCCAATCAGACGTTACGTCTTTTGGTAATATGCTTTTTTGGGCTCTTTGTCAATAGTTGGGGTCAAAATTGAATAATGGAACTTTCGATGGCGGTTGCAGCTTTTATGCAGCCGCCTTTCCGGTATTAGATTTTTTGTAGTTAAACATATGTAATATTCTTTTTCTGAATCTATTGAAATTACGGTATCCGTAAGCGTTTCTTTTTAAAACTTTAATCTTGTTGTTGCATCCTTCGGTAAAGCCGTTAGTGTAAGGATAATCAAATGTATTAAATATTGGTTTAGACCAGTTCTGAAGTGTTGTTGCACAATCTTGATAGTCTTTTAATCTACTGTTTTGAGCTATTAAAATCCATTTAGAAAGTAGCTCTTTG
>JAFQBA010000035.1 GCA_017416845.1 Clostridia bacterium | reverse complement strand
GTAACAAACTGCCTCAATTGCAGTATTTGTGCTTGATTGAGAGTTTATCATTTAACAATCCCTCAGTCACTTCGTGACAGCTCCCTTTACACAAGGGAGCCTTTCGCACTTGTGTTAAACAGCTCGATAAATTTCAATTTGTTTATTTATTAACATCACCTGCAACAACTGCTTTGCTTGCAGGCGTTATTGTGTTCCAAACAAAAGCTTTGACCCTTGTGTTGCCAACCTCATTGGCTTGAACACCGACCGATGCTTCGGGATACCACCATCCGTAAGCACCATCAGTTTCGGAATATGTAACAAGCTTTGCAGGGAAAGCTTTAACAGACACCAGTGCATCTCCGTTGTATTTTGCAACGTAGCACACAGGTAAATTCTTCTCATCCGGAGCTTTTGGCAATCCTTTTTCAAAATACGAAATATTTGCTTCGTATACTCCGCCGGAGTTAACCTGATCTTTAAGCACTCCGCCGTTTGTTATTCCATAACAGCTGTATCCTGTTTTGTAAGATTTTTCGTCTATGGAATAAACTTTTATATTGTCGAGTGAAACTGTGCTTCCGGGCGTCTGATTAACAAGAGTTAAAGCCTGAATATGATTGTAAGGATTGGACACTGTGTTTTTTGGAGTTTCATAATATTCAAGCACTCCGTTAACATATAGACTATATGTTTTGTTTTGAGTGTCAAGAACATATTTGAAATGTGCAGTTGTTGAATTGTAATATGCTTTTCCGCTTGCTCCGACAGGTTCGGAGGAGCTTCCTTTAACATTTGTCTGTGCATAATGTCTCCAACCGTCATAGCTTTGAATTCTAATATAGTAAGCACTTCGCACAAGACTTTCCGTAAGCTCTTTTTTAACATCAAATTCAACCACCGTAACATTTCCACCCGCAATTGCGGATGCAGGAGATTTTTGAGGAGTGAACCAGTAGTTAACCACAGTTTCACCCGAAGAGCCGGTGTGGGTGTGATAAAGCTTACCGTTTTTTATTTCAACTTTGCCGGAGCTCGTCACAACGCCGTTTGTTTCAAGTGTACTTGTTTCAAAGTCATCATACACATAGTAATCGACTGTCATATCGCCCGGTTTTGGCAGAGCTTTTCTCATTACCGTGAATGTAAAATCTTTGGACTTTATATTTTTGTATCTTGCGGTAAGTGTAACCTTTTCCGACTGCCACACAGTTGCGCCCACATATTCACCCTTTGGTGAAATGAGATTTTCATTTGAAGATGTCCATTCAAACGAATCCGAAAGATTTAATTTTTCTGTAATGTGGTCAGCACTTACATTAGCTCCGAGGAGGTCATCTTCTGTGAGTGTGAAAAACTTCTCGGCAGTGTCAAAATCTTCTTTTGAAATCTTATACACAGAAAAATTGTCTATGTAATAAGAATAGGAGCTTGCATTGGTGCAAAGGAGAAAATTCTGCAGATTTCTGCCCACATTGGCAACCGTTGCATATTGATTGTCCACAAGGTAAATCAGTTTCTTGGTTGAAGAGCTTGTGTCCACTATGAACTTAATGTTTGTAAAGTTATCTGCTGTTATAGCCGAATTGCCGTGAATGTATGCCCGATACATTTTGTCACCACTGTCGCCAATCTGAATGTAAGAGGCGGTCTCGGTATTTGGTTTTTTTATGTCAAAGTCAATGCAATAAACATTTCCCTCTCCGTTTGGGAGGTTGGTTTTGTTTTGGTTAAAATAAAACCTCCACACGCTTTGACCCGAACTGACCGACTCAAGCTTTAACGAACCGTCCGAAGCAAGAGCGGGAGGATTTCTTGTACCTTCAATTCTTCCGTCGTCTGTGGGATCGGAGAGCAAGGCCTCATAGTCGGGTACATAAATGATTTGCGTGGGTTTGAAAAGATCACCGACAGAGCCTGAAAATGAATCCCCGTCGCCGATGGATGTAACATAATCGTCTATAACGGAAAATTTTACTCTTGAATCGTTCATACATACCGTTTTCACATCATCGGCACAATAGATTTTCAAGTCAGAAAGTGAAACATCTTCCGATGAAGAAATGTACATTCTTCCGTCCGTAACATTTACCGACAAATCCGACAGTGGTTTTTCCGATTCCAGAATCACCCGGTTGTTCTTTTTGACAAACTTTGCATCCTGCATAACAATCATGTCGGGATTTTTGTCTGAATCTTCGTGAACAAACGCCATAAGTCCGTCTGTGGAAAAAGCGTCAAAGATTCTCACGGATGATGCTTCATCTTCATAGGAAAGATAATAATATCCGCATTCCTCCGCTCCGTCTTCGGATACTGTTATTTTCATTGCGGTGGAAATCTTTTCGTCTGTTCCGGTTGAAAGTCTTTCAACTTCCACACGGGAATCTGCAGTTTTCGTTGGCACAAGTGCCGTGTCAAATGTCACATCACCTGATTGGCTTTTTGAAAAATAACCGTAGGGGTTATCTGTAACAGAGCCGATTGACTGTGCCCAGTAGCCTTCTTTTTCTTCCATAGCTTTGGCATCGGAGTCGGCAGATGCCACGGTGATGTTTATATTATCGTCATTATTGGAATACATAACATTGCTTTCGGCATCAACCGTCATTTTTGCCGTAGGCATCATGTGCCAGTTCTGACGATATTCGTTCTTTGTTGAATTGTCATTTGCGTCAACAAAGTCTGAAACAATCCAATAATAAGGTTTTGCAAAAAATATTGTTCTTTTATGGTTAAACCCCTCTGTTGCATCGGTGGATTGAACAAGAAAATCATAATCGGAGCTTGTTTTCCACTGATGAATTTTTCCGTATTTTTCAATAGCTTCGGGGCTTGAATTTTCGTTGTAAGTTTGAGTTTTGTCGTTTACAGAAACGGTGTTATGCATCTTTGTGCTTCGTCCAAGTTCACGAAGCGGTCCCGATGTGTAGGTAAATGAGCCTGCATCGGTTAAAAGTAGCTTTCCGAATGCCGCAACAGTTACGTGATTTCGGTCTGCATGTCCGTGACTTCCATATTCATAGCCTCTGACCTGGGTCGCCATGTAGAGAGCCGACTTTGACCAGTCGGAGCGCATAAACGTATATTTGCCGACGGGGAAATTTTTTGATGTCCACGAAGGTCTTTTACCAAGAGCGCCAAATGAATCGATATACGTAAGCTCCGGGTCATTGAAGATGGCATCAGCTGATGGATACTGCCTTGCACCCGAACCCTTTGAATAACCCGAATCACCATAGGCATAGGTCATACCGCCCGGTGCAAAGGAGAGCAGGTTATAATATGTACCGTTATAGAGCTTTTTGTATGCATCATCCGAAATAGAGTAGCCGTCGTTTTTCATTGCCCCATATGTTCCGATATAGCTGCTGTGAGCACCAACCGAATAGCCGCCTGTAGGCTCAATGTAGGTGCCGTCTTCATAGTAGTTATCTTCCATCAATTTTATGTTGAAGCTTTGAGCATAATATTTCCAGTTGACAGGACTTGCGTTTGTTCCGTTTGCGGCGGCAAATTCAGGAAAGGCATTTGATACATTCAAAAGACCAATCATAATTGTTTGTGCCCAGTTTCCGCTTTGGGCGTGATTAAGCCTTGAAGCCTCTGCCATATGCCACACATGTTTCATAATAGCGGTGCAACTATCGGGATTCATATATTCACTTTCGCAAAGACTGTCAATACACGCAAGAATCTGAACAAGTCGCTCCGTTGTATCAAGACTTCGGGGATATTGCCCAATAGGTCCGCTTCCCGTATAGTTACCGTCTGCACCATGATCACAAATAAAATCCATCAATTGACGGATGGCCTGCTTTGCATAAATCTCATTGCCGGTGACTTCATATTCGCAAACAAGTGATGTAAGCCATGGGAATCGGCATATCTGATACATATATTCAACATCTGCATTTGAAAATGTTACCCAGTCTATGCCGTTTGGCTGACCGTTAAATGAACGGTAGTCATATACATGGGATTTAAATTTAAGTGTGTCCTCTTTCCAGAGAGCACTGTATGATTTAATAATCAGAATTCGTTTTTTTTCGTTATTTAAAGGTGAAGCTTTTCCCTCGAACACAAGTTTTGCCGAGGTTACTCCCGAAAGAGTTCCGAGAGATGAAATATCAAATTTGATTTTTGAACGGTATGTTTCGTCTCCAAGGTCTGCTCCCTGAAGCTTAACATACATTTTTTCTTCTTTTCCGAAATTTTTGTCAGAATAACTTCCAAGACGGATATAACCGTCATCCGTTGCTTCAAAATCTTTTTCGGTGCCGTTTACCGTGAGTCTGAGAATAGGGGACTTTCCGCTTTCACGCGCCTTAATCTCTGCCATTGATTCTTCGTTGTAAAAAGCAACAAGATCAAGAGAAAGCGGTGTTTCAATGTTGAGAGCACTTACGGGAATGTTTGCTTCAACTGTTTCCCATTCACTTCCAACATAAGCTTCGCTCAAAAGAGTGGACTTTGAAACAAAATCACTGCAGGCGGCATCTGCCACAAGAGTGTTTCGTGTTTTTGTCTTCACATAGCCGGGTTTCCTCTTTTTCATATATGCGAGAAATTCCTCTTTTGCGCATTTATAGTTTCCGTCCATCACTGCCGATTTGACGGCACTCATATTTGCAAGCTCATTTACACAGTCATAATCAAAAACACCTTTGTTTGTCCACGTTGCACTTTCTTTGTCATATACCCCGAAAAAGTCTTCATCAGACATATCCATTGGGTCTTGGAGATATTCTTGTGTGCCTGATGTTAACACAAACTTCTCCGTTGCTCCGTAATCATAGGGAACGGATGCAAATCCGGATAAACAAAGAGTCGGAAATGTAATTACAAAACATAATATTGAAGCCAATGTTTTTTTAATCATTTCCGACCCTCCTTTAATTTTAATTATTCATTTATTGCTTTTGCAACAATGTGTTTGTCAACAGGTGTAACACCGTTCCAAACAAATGCTTTAATGCTTGTATCTCCGATTTCCGCCTCATCAACACCAACGACTGCATCGGGGAACCACCAGCCGTATACGCCGTCTGTTTCAGAATAGGTCACAAGCTTTGCATTACAAATTTCAACCGATTCAAGCTCATCGCCGTTGTATTTTGCAACATAGCAAACAGGGAGTGTATCCTGTGCAGGTGCACTTCCAAGACCTGTTGCAAGATATGAAATGTATGACTCATACTTGCCTGCAGCATCAACTGTGTCGGTTAATGTACCAAGCATGGAAATACCATAGTTGTTGTAGCCTGTTTCGTATGTTTTTTCGGATATTTTGTAAACCTTCACGTTGTCGATGGAAACGGTGCTTCCGGGAGTCTGATTAACGAGCATGAGCGACTGAATGTGATTATAGGGGTTGCTGTTTGTATTCTTTGCCGCTTCATAATATTCAAGCATACCGTTGATATAGAGACTGTAGGTGTTTTTGGCTGTATCAAAAATATATTTGAAATGAGCAACTGTTGAATCGTAATATGCTTTTCCGGTTGCACCAACAGGTTCGGAGGAGCTTCCTTTAACATTTGTCTGTGCATAATGACGCCAACCGTCATAGCTCTGAATTCTCAAATAATATGCACTTCTTGTCAAATCTTCGGTAAGCTCTTTTTTGATATCAAACTCTGCAACAAGAATGTTACCGCCTGCAATTGTCTTCTGAGCTGCTTTTTCGGGAACAAAATAATAATACATACTCTGTTCGCCGGAAGTGCCTGTGTGAGTGTGATAGAGTTTTCCGTTTTTGATTTCGGCAGTTCCCGAATTTACAACAACACCACCGGATTCAAGTGTGCTTGTTTCAAAATCATCATACACATAATAATCGCCTACCATGCCTTCAGAGGGGGCAATGTCTTTTCTGAGGACTTTGAATGTGAAATCCTTTGAAAGCTTGTCGCCAGATTTGGCTGTAAGAGTAACTGTTGTAGATGGCCATACCATATCTCTTGATATAACACCGTCATTTGAAATTATATTTTCATTTGAAGATGTCCAAGTGATACCTTCGGTAAGGTTAAGGTTTGATGTTATTGCATCGGCAGATGCATTTGCGCCAAGAATTAAGCTTTCATCTAAAGAGAAGAAAGAGTAAGCATTGTTAAAATCATCCTGGGAAATTTTGTATATGGAATAATTGTCAAGGTAATATGAATATGAGCTTGCATTTACGCAAATTGAGAAATACAAAAGTGTTCTTCCTGTTGATGTCATGGTTGTGAGTTTGTTATCAACAAGAATCATAATTCTCTTTGAAGAGCTCTGTTCAATTAAAATTTTAACATTTGTAAACTCATTGGGAACATAATTTGAATCATTGTGGAAATATACATCACTCATAATTCTGTCACCGCTGTTTGCAATTCTGTAATATGCGGCAGTAGAAGTATTCGGTTTCTTAATATCAAATTCCAGGCAATATACAACACCTTCGCCGGTGGGCAAATCGCCCTTGGTTTCGTTCAAATAAAATGTCCAAACGCTCTGACCTGCATTTGACGCAGTGAGCTGCATTGAACCGTCTGATGCAATCACGGGTGCATTTCGGTTGTAGGTAATTCTTCCGCCGTCTGTGGGGTCAGCGGTCATAGATGAAAAATCCGGAGCATAAATTACCTCTGTTGCATCGAAAAGCTCTCCGGGTGCAGCCTGCACACCAAGCACCGGACAAGCGAGCATTGTCACGCAAAGTGACAAAATGAGTAACCAACTAAACTTTTTCATAATTAAAATCCTCCTTAAAAAATTTATTCTATAACAACAACCGCCTGAGGGTCGTTATTTTTAACAAGCATAAACACCTTTGAGCTCTCAGCCACGCCAAACTGCTGTGAACCGAGCATATCGTAACCGCTTGCGGCTCTCACTGTTTTCTTGGACGGATTGCAGATATACATCACGGGACCATCCTTTTGAACCAGTTCATAACTCACACCGTTTGAAAGCCATTCGTTTGTTGCAATTGTCACTTTGTCCACAAATTCATTCTTGATTCGTGAAAGTCTGTTAACCTCAACGTTTGTCACTCTGCCGTAGATTTCTTCATTGGTTGAGTTGGCATTTGCACGGTAGAAACGGTCAAGGTCCTGAATTGAAGCAAGCAGCTCAAGATTTGCGATTCGTCCGTCAACATCGGTTGAATAGCGAATGAGGTCACCGGGTCTTAGGGATTTTGCCGCTTCTTTGGCAGCGAGGTTTGAACCGGTCATTATGTAGTTTTCTTCGTTTTCGGTGAGAATGTGTACACTGCAAACCGCATCGCCGTCATCGTCCATAACTTCCGACGAAGAAACAACAATTGAAATCTTAGTGTCTTCATCAATGGGAACAAGGGCATCGGCATCCATGTCGGCATAGATTACAACTGCACCTGCAATGTTTGATTCGGGGTCAATGTCTGCACCGTAAACGGTGTAAGAGCCTTCGTCTGTACATTTTACCGTCTGATTCCAGTCACCGTTTGAATCGGGCACATTGGGCACACACAAAACCTTTGTGGAGCTTCCAACAAGAAAGCTGTCACGGTCGGCTTTTCCTCCAAAGGAAATGATTTCCGCATTAAAGTTCATGCTTGCACGTTCATTGTAGGAATCATAGGTATCAATGGATTTAAGTTTGCCGTCGGAATCGAGCTTATATTTAATAAGCTTATCGCAAAGAGCATTTTTGCTTATGTCGGACGGTGCAACAGATGTGCCGTTGAACCTTACCTTTGATGCAAATTCCATCTCAAGGTCTTCGCCGTTCTGATATTTGTAGGACACAATAATTGAATTTCCGCTTTCCTTTTCTTCACGAACCGATTTTCCCGATGTGCGAAGAAGCACCTTTGGCTGTGCCATTCCACCGGGAGTTGACATTGCCGAAACAAAAGCGAATTTGTCGTCGGAGGCATCATTTGCCAAGCAAACAATTCTGCCGTCAGCATCAACAAGGAATTCGGCATTTGTTCCGAGAGGAGCATCCAGCCACGGAGTGCCCGCTTCATTAACTGCAAGGTCATAGGAAACTTTGTCAATTGTCACCTTTGCACGGGCAGCATTCATTTCTTCAAGAACACCCGAAACGGTTTTGGCGCTGAGATAAACCGTTGTCACCTTTGCATCACGGCTTTGCATAACCGTCAGTGCCATGCCTTCTTTTATGTCCGAAAAGCTTCCGAGATTGCCGTCGGCATTGATGATTTTAAAGGAAAGGTCATCATTTTCAAAATCAAAGCTTATGCTTGACCTGCCACCAAAGGAAAATCCTGCTTTAAAATATACGCTGTTGTTTGGTTCATAAATTGTGTCAACACAAACGCTGACGGTTTCTTCAATAAACACTGCCTCACATGCTTTGTCGTCGTTATTGGACACAAGGCGAAGCTTTCCCGTGTGGATGATCAAATCGTCTTTAAGCGGAGTGGTGAGAGGCTTGCCGTTATAGATAAATGCGGCATCATCCGAAATTTTAATTTTTTCATCTTTTCCGTCTTTGTCAAAGAAAGTGATTTCCGAAAGAGAAAGATTTTCAATGTCGGCCGGGGAAATTACGGTTTCTTCATAGAGCTCTTCATTTTTGCAGATTTCCACAAGCTTGCCCTTGCTGTCAGCATAGGCATAAACAGGAAAAGCAAGATAAGGCAAAAGCTCTTTTTGAGAGTAGGCAAGTTTCCTATTGCCGATAACCACATAGCCCTCTTCAAAATCAACATCACCATCAAGAGTTGTTTCATCAACGGCAACAACTGTGCCCTCAATATATTCAAGTTCAAATCTGTCTTCGAGAATTTCTCCGAGGGTTAAGCTGTCTTTTTCGTATCCTGCCTCTGTGCCATATGTGGGATTCATGGGTTTTACATCAAGAGCATTTGCAAACATTATGTATGCATCTTCAGAAGATATAACCGCATCCGAAAAGCTCGAAACATTTTTCAAAAGTCCAATCTCCGAAGCACAAGCCACATATCCGGTCGGCCAACCGCCCTTTTGAATGGCTACAACATCATAACCGAGAGCCGACACAAGGGTTTTTGCCGCTTCCTGCCCCGAAACAAATCTTTGAGGCATAAAGCTTTCACCGTTTCCGTTCATAATGCCAAGCGCTTTTGCATGGCTGATGTAGCCTGCATATTCGGTGTCGGCAGTTACATCTGAAAAACCGCCCGAATAAGCACCTTCATCTCTTACGCCCAAAAGTCTTATGGTGAGCATCGCCATTTGGCTTCGGGTGAGATAAGATGACTCCGCATTAAACGAATCATCAATAACCCCGAGAGATTTCAGCACAAAAATTTCTTTGTGGGCATTTGCCCTTTGCATGGTCTCTGATGCCGCTGTACAATTGAGAGTGCCAATCACAAGCATCAACATCATCAGACATGAGAAAATTTTTCTTAACTGTGACATTTTGTTGCCTCCGTTTCTTTGTAACATTTTCTATTGACATTAACCAGCCGTTATTCTATAATTATTATAAAATAATACCGATGTTTTGTATACATATATTATTAACCATTAATTTTGAAATTTTGAACATATATATTGTGTATATATAAAGGAAGTGAAATGTATGAACGAAATAGAATTGTATTACCAAAATAAGAACAACACTCCTTCACCTAATAATCCAAATGAAAAATGGATTTTCCGAAAGCTTATCCGTCTCAATGACCGAAAAGAAAAAGACTGCATATCTGTTTTCCGTTTTTCAAATTATCACAATCCGGAAAAGAATCTTCACTACAACACACGAAACAATTTTTGCACACTCTTTTTGTTCATGCACGGACATTCAAACCTCATAATTAACGGTGAAACTTTCTATTCCACCAACGGAAGTGTGGTTGTGAAAAACGAAAAAGACATTCACCGACCATATTCATATGTACAGGGAACAAATGATTATTACGGAATAAACTTTCCCTCGGAATATGTGAAAAACCTTAAAGGGAACCATTTTTTGTATGATTTGTTTTACGGCTCGGAAAACAAAAGATTTCAGATTAACAACCAAAAAACACTTGAAGACATAATCGATGCCTTTGAAAACATCAACCGCAAGCAAAACGAAAACGATTTGCTTCTCTATGCATATGTAATTGAGCTGGTGCACATGATTTACGATGCAATAAACAAGCCCTCAACCCGAAGCGCTCGCTCGCTTATTGCCGATGCTACCGACTATATAACATCAAATTTTAAAACAATAAATTCCATAGACGACATTGCTCGTCACTGCAACGTGAGCACATCATACCTTTGCAGAATATTCAAAAAGAAGCTTAATTGCACAGTAAATGACATTGTGACAAACCTCCGTCTCGAAAACTCCATTGAGCTTTTGCGAAGAGGGTATTCCGTTATGGATTCTGCCGCAAGCAGCGGTTTTAAAAATTATCAGTATTATGTAACCCTTTTTAAGAAAAAATTCGGTGCAACCCCCCTTAAATTCATTTCCGAAATCAACAAAGAACAGTTGAGGTTGAGATAACATTAACAACCAACACTGAAGATACCGAAAATTCATCATTTGAGGTCACTTGGAGTTTTAAATAATTAATTTTGTCTCAATCAAGGCAAAAACGCAGGGAATAATTTAATAAACGCATAAAACAACGGCAGAGAAAATCAATGTTTTCTCTGCCGCTTTTGATTTGTATTAATAAAATTGGAGTTTGTCGGGGAGTTTGGAGATGGAATTTGCACCAGAGCGAGAGCCTCCACTGTGTAAGGGGAGGTGGCATCGAGCGTTAAGCGAAGATGACGGAGGGGTTGTAGCAAACTGCCTCAATCACTGTGTTTGTGGCGATTTAAAGTTCCCTGACAACCCCTCAGTCACCTTGCGGTGACAGCTCCCCTTACACAGGGAGAGCCTTTCGCTATCGCCCAATTCCATCTCCCCGACAAACTCCAATTTGAACCCCAAATTAGAGAACGACACACAGGACGTTCCCTAAAAGGATGATTATAAGTTTGCTAAAACGAATACCAAGGCATTATGTGCATGCGTTTTGCACGTTAAACCCTTTATGACTCATCAGGATTAACTTCAAACTCTGCCTTGCTTACTCCATCTGTGCACACAATCTTCCTCAAATAGGTGAACTCACTTGCGGGGATAAAATCGCTGCGCCATTCGTTTTCCGAAATTTCAAGTTTTGAAATATATTCTTTGGCTTCGGTTTTGTTTTCAATTGCCGCCACCACCCACACACTCTCGAGTCTTTCGGCAAAAACAAGCTTTTTCTCTCCTTCATAGAGCTTTGCCGAAATCACATCAAACTTTCCGCTTTTGCCAAGGCTGACATCGAGCTTTTCTCTGTTTTTACAGCCGTGAGCAAATCCGCCGAGGTTGGTTATGGCAAGGGCGCATTTATTGTAGGTTACAACATACCAGATTCTTTCGTTTGATTCCGTTTTTTCAATTTTTTCATAGCCTGCAGGTATGCACCACTCATCATAGATTCCTCCTGCGGTATTGGCAAGCTTCGTTATGCTTCTTGAAACTATGGCAAGGTTGTTTTGCTGATTTGAAAGAGTGTTGACCGTAACAAGATTACCATCTTCAAAAATTCGGTTAGATAAAAAAGCACTGTGCTTGTCAACTGCAGGATGAGAGTGCATGTTTTCTCCGATTTTGGTTCTCATACGCAAGAATGCAACGTGAATATCCTCCACAAGGGCACAGGCAGGCATGGTTTGCCAGCCAAGCCCCCAACCGTCACGCTGATAACAGTTTTTCATGGCAGGGAACTTTGACACCGTTCCAAGTCGTATGCCGTCTCCTTTCCATGTGTAGGCAACAGAAGAATCGAAAACCCTTTCACATCTTACCCTCTCTTTTGCCAACATCTTGTCAAAATCCATTCCCGACTCAATGGCAATGATTGCCATCATGGGTGAAATCTGCTCACCACCTCTTGTGCGAAGCTGTTTTTCGACAAAAAACTTATACATAGCACCGCCGTAATCGGGAATAGCATCAAAATTGTATGTTCTTATTGACGGCACCATTGGTTTCCCGCCATGAAATGCCATGTAATTTAAAAGGATTTGCCTTTTGTCTCGAATACGAGCGCATATATTTTCGTCGGTTACGGTGAGAATAGCAATGTTTAGTGCTGTAGTCATTATCATTATATAACCGTCGCTGGTGTTTTCACCCCAGCCAAATCCCCTTGTGTCAGCAAAGCGAATCCATCTTTTCCAAAACGTTTCGCTCTCATTCCTTCCCTCGCCGGTTATGGATGCAATGAGGGCAACCATGGCACCGTCACTTGTAATTTTGTTGCTGTAGAAAATAGGACCCGAGATTTCTTTTTTAAACCATTCCAAAGCATTTTTCAAAAGCTCTTCAATGTCGCATTTTTCCTCAGCGGTCATTTTGTGAGAACATAATCTGTAGGCAATAGCCATTGGCAAAAGTACGAAAAATGCACCGTTGGAATCGGTGATAAAAGTTTCCTCTCTGTACCACCGCATACAACCAAAGTGATCACTGCTTTTGTCGGTTATCTGAAGCTTTTTAAGTTCTGCAACCATAGCTTTTGCAGACTCGTCGTCTATCTTATCAAAATATCTTGCCCAAAAATAATATTCTGCAGTTACTCTTCCGCTTGCACATTCAGGAAGGTTTTCAACCGGTCTTGTGTGGGGACGCATTTGGCTGATGACCATGTTGTCCCTTATTTCTATACCATCATCAGAGTAGATTTCTTTTATTAAATCAAGCATAATATACCTCCTCAATTCATAGATTCACTCAAAAACAAAATCGCAAGTGCCTGACCGTAGGTCATTGGCAAAATCTGAATGTTTTTATAATAATTAACATCATACGAAAGTCCGGTTCCATAGGAAACCTTGTCCACAACGCCGTTTTCATCGATGCATCCTTTTATGCCTTCAAGAGCTTTAATTGCGCAAGCCTCAAATCTTTTATCAACGTAGCCAAGTCTCACGGCTTTGTGAATACCGTAGCCAAAGCCTGCCGTTGCCGAAGCTTCTTCATATGTGGTTTCGTCATCTATGAGAGTGCGCCACATTCCGCTTGAAGTCTGATATTTTTCAAGAGCTCTAATCTGCGAATCCAGACAACCGATGAGATAATCCTTCATGCCTTTTTCAAGCTTATCACCCATAATGTCGATATAGTCGGGAATGCAAACCGTAACCCATGCATTTCCTCTGCCCCATCTTGCTTCGGCAAAGTTAGAGCGGTCTTCAAAGCTCCAACCATGAAACATCAGTCCTGTTTTAAGATCGGTCAGATATCTCAAATGCACAAGGAACTGACGTTTTGTTTCCTCAAGCCACTCGTCCTCGCCAAAAATTATACCCGCTCTTGCGAGGAACAATACACACATGAAAAGGGTGTCGTCCCAAAGCTGATTGTGACAAACCACCCCCGAGCCCGAATGAACAAAACCGTTTTCCGCTGTGCGTTCAAGATCGTTCATGAGCCAAAGCGCCCATTCCTTCATGAGTGCTTTGTATTCTTCGTCCCCGTCATATACAAAGCTAAGCGTGAGAAGCGGTGCACAGGTATTTACGCATTTTTCGGGCAAGCCCTCGTTGATGCGGTCTTTAAACCAATTCTTTAAAATGTCAAGATATTTTTCATCACCCGAAACTTCATAATAGCGATATAGTCCATACAGACCAACCCCTTGTGCCCATTCCCATTTGTTTATATCCACAATGCTTATGGGACATTTTTCCTGAAATGTACTTTTTTCAATTGAAAGCATGCTCTGTGCTGTCTTTTTTATTAATTCCCGCATTTTTATCATCCTTTCACATCAACCAAACTAATTTAGTGTTGATGATTTAATTTATTATAATCAAATCATATTATATTCTGCCAATCTTTTCAACACAATTATTGCAATATTCCCTTAAAAAGTTTACAATTCTTGCTTGACTGATTATTCTTCTTTGTGTATAATAAATTGAAGAGGTGAATTTTTATGCTTTCAAATGAAATCAGAGAAACCAACGAAATCGGCATCGAAGCAAAAACAGCCACATATGAGCGAACAACTCACATGAGCGAAATGCACTATCACTCAAGTTATGAAATATTGCATGTTACCGAAAACAGCCGAATCCTCACGGTGGGCAACAATTCCTACCGTCTGGACAAATCAAATGTTGCGCTCATTCCGCCCTTTATTCCTCACATGACGTCCTCGGGAGAAAAGCTTCCCGAGAAAAGAATTCTTGTTGCTTTTCATGAATATTCTGTTCATGACATAAAAAAACAGCTTGGCGCAGATTTGCTTTGCTGTTTTTCAAGTCCATGTAATATAATTCATATAGAAGCTTTTGAGGATGAATTTGATTTTCACATCAAAAAGCTTCTCTCTTCACAAAAAGAACACCCGTTAAAGCTTGACGAGTGCTCATCTCAGCTTGCACTATGCTCACTTCTTGCTCTGCTTTCGCAAAATTCCCAAAAGCCTCCGCTTCCCGGCAGTTTTTCTGAAATCATACGCTATGTAGAGGAAAACTTTGATCAAAAAATCACCCTTGATCTTCTTGCTTCAAAATTTTTTATGAGTAAGTTCACCATTTCAAGATGTTTTTCAAAATTCACGGGATCAAGCCTTCCGGGTTATGTGAACACAATCAGAATAATAAAAGCAAAAAAATATCTTGAAGAAGACAAATCTGTTACCGAAACAGCAATGCTTTGCGGTTTTGACACCACAACCGCTTTTGACAGGGTGTTTTCAGATTATGTCGGTATGTCACCTTCCAAATATAAGAAATCACTGATATTAACGGATAAATCAATATCTCTACGACGTTGATTGTTTGGGTCGGAGTCAAACAAATACAATAAGTCGGGCTTTTTATATAGTTACAACCTTTTTGCGAAATGCAGTCGGCGTCATTCCCGTATATTTTTTAAATACATTGCTGAAATAATATTCATTTTCAAAGCCGCAGCGGGGAGCAATTTCCTTTATCATCATGTCATTTTGCGCCAAAAAGATTTTGGCTCTTTCAAGACGGATTTTGGTGAGATATTCACCGGGGGTAACTCCGGTGCTTTGCTTAAACCGACGGATAAAATGAACATATGAAATCCCGAGCTTCTCTGCCGTATCGGTCAGAGGAGTTTTTTCGTGGAGATATTGCTCAAAAATAAGCTTTGCCTTTGCAATGAGCGGATCCGGATCGGTGGTGTACACATCTTCTGCTTCGCTTTCAAGAATATATTGAGTGATAATGTCATTGAAAAGCGACTCCCTTAACGAAAAATCATCATGATAAAGCTTGTTATCCAGTGTTTCAAGCAAATTAAGAGTTGATTGGATTCTTTCTTTGTTTTTAAAAACTATTTTAGGTTCATGTCTGAACTGCTTTTTGGTGTGAAACCTGAAAAGATACATGGTTATCGGTTCTTTTACACGACGATAAAATTTTTCATTGGGATAAAAAATAGCCGCCTCGCCAGCGTTTACAGTGCATTTCCCGCTTGCTGATTCCAGATAAAAGCTTCCCGATTTAACAAGCACAAGAAGATGTTCTTTTTCCATATTTCTCTCAACTTCAAATTTTGTCCTGTATACCTTTGCCCATGACGCCAGTCTCATTGTCATCACCCATGATAAAATATTATATTTTTTATTATATAATTTTCTATTTACATTGTCAACATATTTGATATAATGAGAAACACAAGATATTATATAAAAAAGTTATTAATGTTTAAAAATTAATATTTATAACAAAAAGGAGGAATTTCATGGATAAGAAAAACCATATGATATGGACACCTCTTATCGGTTTTGACAGAGATAAACCCGACCGTGGTGTAAGCGAATATCTTGAAGATACGGGCTTCATCCCCAAAGCCATGTCGTTATTTATTTTTCATCCCGATATTATCAATCAGCACGAAAACATGGACAAAGAGTTTACTTTTCACATTGACTTCTGTTCATATTTTGGCTCACCGAGAAACGAATTCCGTGAGCGTCAGCCCTGGACAAACTATAATCTTCGTGAGCTGGTCGGTAATCTTTCAAAGCACGGTATTGAAGTCTTTGTGGGTGTTGACGGAGTATATCTTGAAAACTCACGTCACTACGAATGGCAATCGGACCATATGGAGCTTCTTTCATATGGTGTTAACGGCAGAATGAAGCTCAATGTTCTCAAACGCTTTAAAGATGGTACATATTATGAAGACTTTTTTGTTGATAAAGTAGTAAAATGCGTAACAGACTACGGTTTTTCGGGACTTCACGTTTCCGACTGCTTCTGCCCTCCCGGATATTCAATATCCAACGGTGATTTTTCAACCGATATGCTTGATCAGTTCAAAACTCATTCAAACGTAACATATCCCGACGAAATTACATCACGTCTTGGCTTTGATGAGCAGTCGGACATTGAAGCACGTCAAAAGTTTATATGGGGAAAGCTTCGCCGTGAATGGATAGAATTTTATGTGTGGAGATGGAAAAAGTTCTGGACAAAGGTTGCAGGAGCACTTCATGCCATAGGAAAAAAAGTTATGATAAATAACGCCTGGTGTGCCGACCCCTTTGAAGCACTTTACCGCTACGGCATAGACTACAGAGTTTTCTATGAATCGGGCACAGACTATTTCATTGCAGAAACATCGCCTACCGCAGGGGAGCTTCTCGGATGCAGAGGCTATCTTTTCCAGCAATATATGTCAATGGCGCAGATGATGCACGTTTTCAATCCCGACAGAGAATTGTACACACTTCTTGGTGTAAAGGACTGCACCGAAGGCTGGGATACCATTCATCATATACCCACCCGTCTTGAAAAGGATATGTATTATCTTGCCAATATGTATACAAAGCACAATGGCGAATACAAACACTCTTCAGACGGATATATGGTAACTCTCGGTGACGGCATAACCAAAGACGAATGGAACTGGGTTATGGAAAGAGCAGACCTTGCATACGGTGCAAAACCCACCGACATAAACGCACCGTCCCTCATATGGTCAGATGCAGGCCATTACGCCCATCTTGACCACTTCATAAAAGACAGACGTCCCTCCGTGCACAAACAATTTTTTGAAGCTCAAAAACGCAATGCCTCCACGGGAGAAGCTGTGCGAATTGAAGAACTTTCAACTGTTCACGGTGCAATTTTTGTTCCTAACTTTGACCTTATAGCTCCAGGCGAAAAGGAAGCCGTTTTGGCATATAACAAAGGTGTTGTAATCTGCACAGCAAAAATGGGCTACTGCAAAGACAACAACATAACTCCAGACATTTGTATTGGCGATGAAAATGGCGGCTACAAGCTTGAAGCTTTTGCATTCGGCATCTCCGACAAAGAAACTCACATTGATGCTTTGAAAGAAATCATGGCACAAAGCAAACAACCCCGGCAAACCCCCGGCAATCCCCACGATTGGTTTGATCCTCCGTTTTTCACGGTTCAGATGCCCTTTAATGAATGCTCCGATGCCTTCTATAAAGCTCTTGCTTACCTCATAAACAAAGTAAGCGACCCCTTGTTTACCTGTGAAACAACCATTCTGCCGGTGCTTCTTGAAAACGGAAAATACAGAATGTATGTAATAAATCATCTGAACAATTACAAAAATTATGAGGTTATGTGCAAAAAACCAATAATAGCAGTGGACTGCAGCGGAAAATTCCCGGTTATGCCACCAAGATTTGTTTTTCCTCCCGACCCCAACGAAACAAAATTTGACGGAGCTGCGGCAGAAAATATGAAAATCGGCATGAAATATGACGGCATTCCCTACGGATTCCTTGCAAAGCTTCCGCCTCTGGGCATCAGCGTGTTTGATGTGACATTGGAGGAAAACAATATATGATAATAAAAAACGCACTGACCGTTCTTGATAAAAGCGTTGAAAAAAAGGATATTCGCATAAACAACGGAAAAATTGCGGAAGTTTCTGATTTCATAAATCCAAAAAAAGATACGGACGTATTCGATGCCGAAGAAAACTATTTGTTTCCGGGATTTATAGATATTCACACTCACGGAGCCTGTATGCAACGTTTTGAAGACCCGGATTGCGACTTTGGAGTGCTGTGTGATTGTTTTGCAAAAAAGGGAATAACCGCAGTTGCGGCAGGTTTTTCATCAAGACCCATTGATCTTTTTGAGCAATGTGCAAAAAACATTTGCTCTTTTGCATCAGACACCTCCCTCCACACAAAAATTTTGGGAATCCATGCCGAGGGTCCATTTCTCAACCCCGAAAAACGAGGCGGTATGCCTTTGGAATATCTCGCAAAACCTCAGGTTGAATTGTTTAACAGAATGTATGATGTCTGCAATGGAATGCTGAAAATTATAACCCTTGCCCCCGAACTTGAAAATGCTTTCGAAGTGATAAAAAGAGCAACAGAGCTTGGCGTAAGGGTGTCTGCAGGTCACTGCGACACATCATATGAAGTTATGCAAGAAGCAATTGACGCAGGTGTTAGCCATGTGACACACACTTTCAATGTATGTCCACCCCTTGCTCATCGAAGTCCCGGAATGCTTGGCGCCGCATTCAATGACGACAGAGTGACCTGCGAAGTAATATGTGATTTTTATCACGTTCTGCCGCCTGTTGTTCAAATAATACACAAACTCAAAGGACCTAACCATTTTGTTGCCGTCAGCGATGCTGTAAGATATGCCGGCATTGAAACCGATGAACCCATACACGAAAACGGAAGAACTCTCTATTACCGTGACGGAGTGTTTGTCACTCAAGAAGGCACTGTATGCGGAAGCGGTGGTTCAATGCATATGGCAGTTAAAAATCTCAACTCCATCGGTATTCCTCTTTGGGAAATATCAAAAGCAGTATCCCTGAACCCTGCAAGAGAAATTTTTACAGACAAAGAATACGGCAGCATCGAAGTTGGAAAATATGCCGACTTTGCACTTTTGGATAAAAGTCTTGATGTGAAAGCCACATTTGTAAACGGCACAAAAATATATTGACAACAAAAAAATCTTAAGTATAATTTTAATTAGTAAATTTAAATATTAAAAGGAGAACAAAAAATGATTTATCCTATTCCTGTTTCACAAAAAATTTCAGACGAAAAATCCAACGTAAAACCCTTTGACACAAAAAATTCTGTTCTTGATTTTTACAGAGCGGCAAAGGATTTTGACATTAACTTTATTTCTTCACCCTGCTTTGCAAAGGAAGAATATAAGCTTGTCATCGACAAAAACAGTGTAAGCATTTTCTCATCCTGCGATGAGGGTACATACAGAGCATTAACCTCGCTTCGACAGCTCTGCATAAATTCTGAGGATTTTCTTCCTATATGCGAAATTGAAGACAAGCCCGACTTTGAACGCCGTAGTTACATGCTCGATATCAGCCGTTCAAAAATACCTACCCTCGATTTTCTTAAAGACCTAATAGACACTCTCACAGATTTGAAATACAACGAATTCCAGCTCTACATGGACAGCTTCTGCTACAAATTTGAAGCCTTCCCCGAATACACAAAAGGCATCGACTGCCTCACCCCCGAAGACCTTGACATCCTCGATGAATACTGCGCAGAAAGATTCATTGACCTTGTACCAAATCAGAACAGCCTCGGTCACATGGCTCATTGGCTTAAAAAGCCCGAGCTTGAACATCTTGCAATTATGAACGACGGAAAACAAACCGGAACACTCAATCCCCTTGACGAGGGTTCAATTGAGCTTATGGACAAAATCTACGCTTCACTTTTCCCGCACTTCAGATCAAAATATGCCCATGTTGGTCTTGACGAAGCCTACGGCCTGGGTCTCGGTCAGACAAAAGAGGCTTGCGAAAAATATGGTATGGATTCTGTTTTTGCAGATTATCTCCACAAAATCAATGACCTTTGTGCAAAATACGGCAAGGAGGTTATGTATTGGGATGATATGATTATTTCTAACCCCGAATCCTTTAAAAAATTCCCCCAGAATGCCATTGCTGTTGAATGGGGCTACGGTATTATTTCAACTCAGTTTATGGAAAACAGATGCCGCACACTCGCAGAGGCAGGCGCAAGATTCTATGTTGCACCGGGAACTGCCGAATGGGAATGCATCACATCAAGAACCGGAGTTATGGAATTTAACAACCGTACTGCGGCAGAACTTGGCAAAAAATACGGTGCAATGGGCTATATGATTACCGACTGGGGTATGCCCACAGATGGTCACATGCAGCACTGGGTTAACAGCTACTTCCCAATGGCTATGGCAGGTCAGTATGCATGGAATGCAGGCGCACCTCAGGACAGACAGAATTTCAAACACGAATTCCGCTTTGGTGCATTCGATTATCTTGATAAAAATATTTTTGGTGCAAAGGGTGTTACCGAAGAGCTTTACCGTCTCGGAAAATACTATCATCTTGAACCTCACAAGGTTCACGGCATGACACTTTCAACCGTTGCCATTTTCTCAAAGCTCGACTCAAACATTCTCTACAACACCATAATAAACCCATTCCCGGTTTATGACTTTGACAGATTCACCGACACATTTGACTTTGAAAATGTTATCGGTTATGTTGAATCAATTCAGAAAAGATTTGAAAAAATCGACTTTGAACCCACACTCAAAAAAGAAGTTCTTCTCACCTGCCGTATGATTAAGATGGGTGCAAGAATTGCAATTCTTAAAATTGAAAAAGCAATTTCTCCGGAAGAGAAAAAGAACTTCCTTGCGGAAATTGATTCTATTATGGAAGAACACGTTGCTCTTTGGAAAAACAGAAACTTTGAAAACGGTGTAGAAGTTTCTCTCGGACTTATCAAAGCAAGAAGAGACGAAATTGAGGAGATGTATTGATGAATACAGAAAAACTCCGTTCGGAAGCAAAAAAATGCGCCAATGACTTTTTGGAAAACGAAAAGGAATATATGCTGGGATTTGTTGAAGCCGAACAGCAAAATCCTCTAACCAAAACCCTCGGTGAGACTTTCAGAAAAGACACCGGCAGCGGCGTGAAAATGCTTGTGAGTGCAGACAAAAAGCTTTGCTCACTTTATGCAAACACTTTAAACTCCGATGTCTTTGACAAATTTACCCAAGAGATATTAAACACAATAAAATCCGGAGGGAGAATCATTCTCTCCGGATGCGGTTCGTCGGGAAGATTAAACAGCCGTGTGGAAGCTTCATGGAGAGAAGCCGTTCAAATCCTCTCGAGAGAAAACAGTCTGATTTCAGAGTATGAAAATTCCGTTTTGTCCCTTATGGCAGGGGGTGATTATGCCATAATCCGTGCCCTTGAATCCTTTGAAGACTACATATCCATGGGCAAAAAGCAGGTTGATGACTTCGGGGTTGATGAAAACGACCTTTTTGTGGGTGTTACCGCAACGGGCGAAACCACCTGTATTTTGGGTTCTGCCAAAGAAGCTCTCGACCGAGGGGCAAAGGTGTGGATGGTTGTGTGTACCAATCCCGAAAGCGTTACGCCAAAACTCAAACGTGCCGCCGATGTGTTTAACAACAAAAACACAGATTGTATCTATATGCCATGCGGTGCAATGGCAGTAACAGGCTCCACAAGAATGCAATCATCATCAATTGAACAGGCAGTTATCCTCTCTGCTCTGGAGCTTGTGCTTTGCCTGCTTTTGTCAAAAGACATTTCAAACAAAAAAGAAAATCTCATATCGGGATTTAAGGCCATGATTGCATCTTTAGAAAATGAAACAACAGTCAAAAAGATGTCTGATTTCATAGAAAAAGAGCAGGCAGTGTATGAAAAAGGCGGTACGGTGACCTACTTTGCCGATGATTATGTTTTAGACATTCTCACCGACACAACAGAACGTTGCCCCACATTTTCAACGCCTGCCTTCAAACCCTCGGACAGACCGGATCTCCCATCTTCGTGGGCATTTGTCAAAAACCCTTCTCTTTCAACAAAAGAGGCTTGGGAAAGTGCTCTGAAAAGGGCTCCCCGCTGCATTGAGTGGACAACAAAAGATTACCAAAATCTTGGTCTGCCCAAAAAAGACATAGACAAAATCCCCCCTATTGATGCCGAGGCTCTTTGTAGCTTTACCATTGGTTCGGAACCTATGGAAGACAGAGAAAACGGCGAAAGTCTTGCTATGTGGATAGGATACGAAAGATATATTCCCGAAAGCTTTTACGAATGTGCCGAAAGATACAAATCCCAATCAGCATTCTGTCTGAAATCAGACGAATGCGTTGCTGTTAAAACACAGCTTTGTATCTTTGAGCATCTTTCCATGAAACTTGCCATAAACACCATTTCTACGGGGACAATGGCACGCATGGGAAGAATATACGGAAACTTCATGGTGTATCTCGGAATTTCAAATAAAAAGCTTATTGACCGAAGCATAAGAATTATTTCCGAACTTACCGGAGTATCTTATGAAGAAGCGGCAAATGAGCTTTTTTACACAAAGCTCCTTCAGGAATTCCAAGGAAAGAATGAAGCGGTTGTAAAAGAAACCATCGATAGAATAAAAGAAGAACAGGGCGAAATCTGTAATAATATTTAAACCTCATAGATTTCTGAAAGGAAGTGATGGTATGATAATCAGAAACGGCACAGGTGCCGACATGAATGATATTATAGCTTTATGGAAAAAAGCACTGCCCTATCTTGTGATTGACCGAAAACTTTTCGTAAACAAAATTTTCATGGACCCCAACTTTGATCCAAAAGGCTTTTTTGTTGCCGAAGAAAACGGCAAAATTGCAGGCTTTGTTAATGCGATTTACCGTAAAGTTCCAATTTGCGCCGATGCTCCCATAGAAAAAGAAAAAGGCTGGTTTGCAGGCTTTGCCTTTGACCGTGATGCCACCGGAGTTGGTGACGCACTTTTGGAGAAAGGCGAAAAGTATCTCATTGAAAACGGCAAAACCGTAATAAATACCGGATATTATCCGACATATTTTGTTCAGGGTGTGGATGAAAACCACACACCGGAAAACGTTGAACTATTCAGACGCAGAGGTTACAGTGAAAAACGTTCAATCTCCATGATTTTAGATCTTTCGGAATACAAAACAGATCAGGGAGTGGAGCAAAAAAGAAAAAAGCTCAAGGACATGGGAATAGAGGTTATAAGTCTTACCGATAAATACATTACAAAGCTTTTCACGCTTGAAAATGATTTTCTGCGCCCAACATGGCTCGTGGAATACAAATCCCGAGCCTGTGACATGGATTTTGACCGCGTAAAAATTGCTGTACAAGACGGAAAAATTCTCGGCGCTTGCATATTCAAAGACCCGGGAAGCAATGACGAACGCTTTGGACCTTTTGGCGTTTCGCCATCGTGCAGAGGGCTTGGAATCGGCGGAGTAATTCTTGACGAAGTGCTCACCGAAATGAAAAACAGAGGTCTTAAAAACGCATGGATGCAGTGGGCATCGGATGACAAGGGTGCCGCTGTAATTTATGAAAGAGCAGGTTTCAAGGTGAAAGAGTCTTATTTGGAATTTGAAAAAGATTTCGGTTCTTAAAACGTCTGATTTCAAAAATCAAAGAGAAAATTAAAACTATAGTACATTTTCATCAATCAGCATTATTAAATTACTTTTGTTCCTTATTCTTTTTTCTTGTATTTCCAAAATGCAATTCCCGAAGCAAGCTGCAAAAATGCACACACAAAAAGGATTACGATTGAAGGCACGAAGTCGATAACACAACCTATTATGTAAGCTCCTGCTGCCTGACCAAGGGTTAGAATAATAAGCCGAACCGAGGTGTATGTTCCAATGTGGTCATATGCAATATACTCTGCAGGGTATACAGCTGCTGCAACGGAATTTATGTTGTAAAACAGGCCAAGGAGAAAGTAAAATATATAAAATATACTTATGCGATAGCCCCAAAGCAAAGCCGGCATGAACAGAAACATTGCCACACTGCTCACAACATAGATTGTGACAGTTCTCATTTTCCTTACTGTTAAACGATACAGTGTGCACCCGGCTATAGCTGAAATCGACATAATATTTACAAGCATGCTTGTTGCTCCGGAATCGGAACTTATGCTTTTCATGAATATAAGCGGCATAACATTCACCGCACTCATTGCAAGCCCTCTTATGAAATTGGGAATATAAAAATATGTAAACTCCCGCTTTTTAAGGAGTGTAAACGAAAATCTACCTTTGTTTTTTTCTTCGCGGTAACCGGTATTTGGTTTCATTGATGCAGTAAAAAATGCCGAAAGCAAACAAAACAGCATGCAAATGACAAATCCGCCGATCATAACATTGGAAAAGTCGGTCACATATGCCAGTTGCGAAATTATCATACCGATAATTATTGCAAGTATTCCGCTTACGATGGATATATTATTTGTAATTGCCGAATACTCATCCATATTCACAACATGGTATGCCATTTTGAACGATAACACATTATACAAACCCATAACAGCGTTAACAACAAGGCACACACCTACAATATATCCAAAAAGTTTGCCGTTTATGTCATGGGCGAGACACGCCGGAACAAGAGCAGCGCAACCAATGAAGCAACCAATCATCAGAACCTTCTGAAACCGGAGCACGTTTTTTATGCGGTCAACTGCAAAAATATTAATAATCATAACAATAATCTGTACCAGGCTTAATGCGGAGGTAAAGGTGCTTATTGACGAAAGAGAAATCTTCGATTCCGACAAAAATGTCTGAATGTAACTGCCCGATGCAAAAAGTGAGACTGTGGGCATTAAAGCACTCACAATTTGATATTTTGTTGAGTTTGTCATGTGTATCACCCTGAAGTGTTTTTTAATTTGTACAATTACAAAATATCACAAAATCAATGTATTTTCAATTGACTGTGTAGCCATTTTTGGCAATATTATGTCTCAAAATTCAATGTTAGTTATTTTGTCGATTGTTTAACGATGAATTTACAATTTAGTACAAACAGTTTAAAATTTGAGTCATTTTTCCACAAAATGCGGAAAATATTCCATAAACATTTTTTAACATTTTCCGACAATGATGTGGATAAAGTGAATAATTCGGTGGAAAACTCACGGTTTTCCACCTTGAAATTGACATATTTACTGATTTAGAGTATAATATTGGAAAATGTGGATAACTTTTTTTACAAACATATTACATTTTTTACAAAAATGTAATCTTAATTATGAAAGGTAGTTTTGATATGAAACGTTCGAGCGGAGTGCTTATGCATATTTCTTCGTTGTGGGGAGAGTATTCCTGCGGAAGTTTTGGCGATGAGGCAAGAAATTTTGTGGATTTTCTTGTTTCATCAGGTTTTTCGTGGTGGCAGGTTTTGCCATTTTGTATGATTGATGAGTGTAATTCGCCGTACAAATCTTATTCGGCATTTGGGGGAAATCCGTATTTTGTGGACTTGCCAACTCTTGCAAAAGAGGGTTTATTCACAAATGATGAGCTTGAATCTGCCCGTCAGCAGACTCCATACAGTTGTGAATATGTTCGTCTCTATCATACAAGAGTGGCTCTTCTTTCAAAGGCGGCATCAAGAGCCGACAGCTCTCTGTGCCAAAAAATTGCAGAATTCATAGAAGCTCACCCTTATATTGGTCAGTTTTGCGAGTTTATGGCACTAAAGAGCGCCAATGGTGAAAAATGCTGGAGTGAATGGGAAACAGACATTCCCGATGAAGAAATGCGTTTTGTGTGGCAGTTTATTCAATATGAATTTTTCACGCAATGGGCAGAGATTAAAGCATATGCAAATTCCAAAGGAATAAAAATTATTGGCGACATACCCTTTTATGTTTCCTATGACTCGGCGGACGTCTGGGGAAATAAAGAGCTTTTTGAGCTTGACGATGACCAAAAGCCAAAATGGGTTGCCGGAGTTCCGCCGGATTATTTTTGTCCCGATGGTCAGCTTTGGGGAAATCCGCTATATAATTGGCGGGAAATGAAAAAAGATGGGTTCTCGTGGTGGACGGCAAGGCTTGAAAATATGTTTGAGCTGTTTGATGGAGTGCGAATTGATCATTTCAGGGCAGTCGAGTCTTACTGGAGTGTTCCGGGAGATGCCGCAACTGCCAAAGATGGTAAGTGGATATCGGGACCGGGCAGGGAGTTTGTGGACAAAATCAACGAAATCAAAGGAGACCGACTTGTTATTGCCGAGGATCTTGGCATGATTACCAATGAGGTTAATGAGCTTGTAAAATACTCGGGCTTTCCCGGCATGAGGGTGTTGCAGTTTGGGTTCCCGGACTCATCAGATACTCCCCATAAGCCTCACAACTACATTCAAAACAGTGTTGCCTACACCGGCACTCATGACAACAATACTCTCCTTGGTTATGTGTGGGAGCTTGGCGACAAGGACAGAGCAGAGCTTTTGGAATATTGCGGATATCTTTCGCCGGACTGGAACAACGGCTACGACAGCATAGTGAGAACAATGTTTGCATCTAACGCAGGCATTGTTATACTTCCTATTCAGGATCTTTTAGGCTATGGTTCAGACACCCGTATAAACATTCCCGGCAAAGCGGACGGCAACTGGCAGTTCAGGGTAACGTCTTCGCAACTTGGTGAAATTAACATAGAAAAATACAAACGCTTTAATTTCATTTATAAAAGATAACAAAAAAAACGCCGGATTTTGCATTTTTAAAAAATTTTTGTTGACAAAATCCGTTTGTTAGTATATAATTTTAAATGGTTTGTAATCATTAAAGGTTTTTATTTGCCGCTTTATTGGCAAAGGACGGCACTTAAAATAAATTTCAAGTGCATTTTGAGGAGGTGTAGCAATATGAAAAGAACATATCAGCCTAACGTCAGACACAGAAGCAAGGTTCATGGCTTCAGAGCAAGAATGAGCACAGCTAACGGCAGAAAGGTTCTCGCTCGCAGAAGATTAAAAGGCAGAAAAGTACTTTCAGCTTAATTTTGATTTTGAGAAGACCACCGTTGAGTGGTCTTTTTTGCCATATGAGATGCTTTTGTATGGCAGAATCCCGGAGGAATGCTAATTTATGAAAAATACGGTAAAACTCAACAGGGAATTTACTTACGCTTACAAAAAAGGCGCAAAACTCGTGACGGGTACCTTGGTTTTTTACTGGTACAAAAATCGTCAGTCCCTAAGTAAGCTTGGAATCACTGTGTCTACTGCACTTGGCGGCGCAGTGGTAAGAAACAGATTAAAAAGGCTTATGCGTGCGGTCTACAGTGCACGCAAGGATGATATTAAGCCGGGCTATAATATTATCATTGCAGCAAGGTCGAAGGCACAGAGATCTCCTTTTGATGATATTCAAAAAGATTTTGACCGTTGCCTTGAGGAGGCAGAACTTTTGAAATGAAAAAAGTTGTGCTTTATCTCATAAAATTTTATCAGAGGGCAATTTCGCCATACAAAAAACCTTGTTGCCGGTTTTTTCCTACTTGTTCTGAATATGCCTCACAGGCTGTTGCCAAATACGGAGCAGGAAAGGGCTCGTGGCTCGCTTTAAAAAGAATTTGTAAATGTCATCCTTTTCACAAAGGCGGATATGATCCGCTGAAGTAGGATTTGTTATGTACAAGTCCCACTTAATAACAGGAGGAATTAAAAATGAGTTTTCTTAGAAAACCACTTGGTATTCTTCTTGGCTGGATTTATGGTTTTGTAGGCAACTATGGTGTTGCACTCATACTATTTACGCTTGTTACAAAGATTATTATTCTGCCGCTTACTCTGAAGCAACAGAAATCAATGACAAGAATGCAGAAGATTCAGCCTGAGATTGCCAAATTACAGGAAAAATACAAAAACGACCAACAGCTTCTCAGTCAGGAAACAATGAAGCTTTATAAAAAGTATAATGTAAGTCCCATGGGAGGATGTCTTCCCATGATATTACAGCTTTTTATTCTGTTCGCTTTGTATGCGGTAATACGTGAGCCTCTTACCAATATGCTCAATTACAGCGCAGCACAGATTAAAGAGCTTAAACAAACTATTCCTGACACGGTAACTCTCGGCAGTATGCCCGAGATTTCTCTTTCGGCATACAATTGGCCGCAAAGCGGTCCGATTATCAATTTTGAATTCTGGAAAGGCTTTAATCTTTCTGACATGCCGAGTATGGATCGTTGGGTAACGCTTCTTGTTCCGGCTATTGCGGGTATTACCACATGGCTTTCCAGCAAGGTAAGTACATGGATGAACAAAAAGACCAAATCACCTGCGCAGCCTCAGAAGCCTCAGCGTATTCTTTCAACAGAACAAAAGAAAACCCCGGGCTCTCAAAATAATGAAGGTATGATGAAATCTATGTCGATTGTTATGCCTGTCATTACCATTTTTATAACCTACAGTCTTCCGATGGCGATGGGACTTTACTGGATTATTTCAAACACGCTTTCTATTGCTCAGACAGTTCTTTTGAATGGTTACTATAACAAAAAATTTGCTCTTGAACTTGAAGTGGGCGAGATTAAGAAAAACGAAAAACAGGCAGCTCTTCACCCGGATAAGAAAAAAAGGAGATAATAAAAAATGACTATAGAAAAAAGTGCAAAGACAAAAGAAGAAGCTATTGCCCTTGCTCTCGAAGAACTCGGCATTGACGAAAGCGATGCTGTAATTGAAATTATTGAAGAAGGTTCAAAAGGATTTTTGGGCATTGGCAGTAAGGATGCAGTTGTTAAGGTAACCACAAACCCCAACAGCTCAAAAAGAGCAGAGGATTTCCTTTCTAAAATTTTTGAGCTTACAGGTGAAGAAGTAAATGTTGAAGCGACACCCGACGGTGATACTCTTCGTGTTAATCTTTCCGGACCTGACATGGGCATTGTAATCGGCAAAAGAGGAGAAACTCTTGATGCGCTTCAGCATCTTACAAGTCTTGTTGTAAATCGCGGAGACAGCGAATTTATGAAGGTTTCACTGGACGCTGAAAATTATCGTGAAAAAAGAAACGAAGCATTGGAGAGTCTTGCTCACAAGCTGGCTAACAAGGTTATGCGTACAAGAAGAAACACAACCTTAGAACCAATGAATGCATATGAAAGAAGAATTATTCACTCTGCACTTCAGGATCACGAAGCAGTTACCACCTACAGTGTGGGACAGGGTATCAACCGCAAGGTTGTTATTGCTCTTAAACCCAGAGATAACAAATAATTCACGGGACTGTTGCAATTTCTTGCGGCAGTCCTTTTTTGGAGGAAAACATGGATCTTACATCTACAATAGCCGCCATATCCACTCCCTATGGCACAGGCGGTATATCCATAATACGAATAAGCGGATCTGATGCAATTGCAATTACAGATCGGATTTTTAAGGCATCGTCAAAGAAAGTCCTCAGCTCTTGTCAAAGTCATACCATTCACCACGGAAGAATTGTGTCATCGGGCGGTAAGGTATTAGACGAGGTTTTGGTGTCTGTGATGAAAGCTCCGAAAACTTTTACGGGAGAAGATATATGTGAAATCAACTGCCATGGCGGTCTTATCGTTACAAAAGCAATCCTTGAGGAGACTTTGAAAGCAGGAGCAGTTTTAGCTGATCGCGGAGAGTTTACAAAGAGGGCATTTTTGAACGGTAAAATGGATTTGTGTAAAGCGGAAGCTGTTATTGATATAATAACATCCAAAACAGCTCTTGAGCAGGAAATTTCGGTAAATCATCTGGGTGGAGCATTATCGGATAAAATAAACACTGTGCGTGAAAGGCTTATTGCTCTTTGTGCAAATATTCAGGTTCTTATAGATTATCCGGATGAGGGCCTTGAAGATTTTACTGATGCACAGTTTGAGCATGAACTTCGTGATATATGTTCTGAGATAAATTCTCTTCTTTCATCCTCTAATGCAGGACTTCTTCTCAGAAGCGGAATACCTGTTGCAATTGTCGGTAAACCAAATGTCGGAAAATCATCTCTGCTTAATCTTTTGTCGGGAGTAGAAAAAGCGATTGTCACAGATGTTGAGGGAACTACGAGAGATGCTATTGAAGAATATGTAAATCTTGGTGATATAACACTCAGGCTTGCCGATACTGCCGGAATAAGAGATACCGAAGACAAAGTTGAGGCTATTGGAGTAGAAAAATCAAAGGAATATATAAAAAATTCCGATCTTATAATATTTATGGCAGATTCAGAAAAACCTCTGGATCAGACAGATGATATTATCATAAAGTCTATTGGAGATAAAAAAAGGATAGCACTTATTAACAAGTGTGATTCAGGGAACAGAGTCAAATCAGATGATCTTAAGAATCATTTTGAGCATGTTATTGAGTTTTCTGTAAAAACAGAGAAAGGCGTTGCTGAGCTCGAATCATGTATAAAGAAAATGTATGAAATGGGAGATATTTCCTGTGACGGTTCACCGATTATTACAAACGCTCGTCACAGAGATGCTCTTTTAAAGGCTAAAACAGCTCTTGATTCTGCAGTCAACACTATTGAAATGCAAATTCCTCCGGACACAACATTTATAGATCTTGAAGAGGCTATTTCGTGTCTGGGAGAAATTGTCGGCCTTACTGTCTCGGAAGAAATTGTTGACAGAATATTTCATAAATTTTGCATAGGAAAATAAAATTCTGATAGGAGATTATAATTGTGAAGAAATTAATAGTTTTGTTAATGGGGATTTTGTTGGTTACTTCGGTATGTCCGCAGGTTTTTGCAACGGAAAACACGGAAGTAAAGCATGAGATTAAAGCCTTTCAGGTTCCGGCAATAATAAATTACACAACAGCAGGTTATGAAAATGCATCCCTAACCGGTTATGTAACAACAATTGAAAAAGGGACGTGGGTTGAATATATGAATCCTGACAGTTCCTCATCTATGAGTAAGGCAAGAATAAAGCTTGGAACCGGTGAAATATGTTGGGTTCCTATGTCTGCAGTTTATGTATCCCGTTATGATTATACTATAGAGGATACTCTTACAGATGCTGACAGAGAAGCTTTTGTAAATGATGGAGGATATACCAGTAAGACACCTTATCTGATATGGGTAAGCAAAGAACGCCAGCGTCTTACGGTATTTCTCGGAAGCGAGGGTAATTGGAAAGCAATAAATACCTTTCCTGTTGCAACAGGAAAGAACACAACTCCCACCCCAACCACCGTTTGTGAATATACCTATAAAACAGCATGGTACTCAACCGGTTATGTTTGCAATCCGGTGCTCTATCTCTACAACGGATATGCAATACACAATCAGCCCACATCCTATTCGGGATACGTGCTCGACAAAACCATTGGACATCCTGCGTCAGCCGGCTGTATACGTATGTTGCAAAGTGATGTGAATTGGGTATGTTATTATGTGCCTGTAGGTACAACCGTTATATTGCACTGATTGATTTATAATATGAAAATCATAAGCGCCTTCACACAAATGAAATATCAAAATATTTCTGTGTGTGAAGGCGCTTTTTTAATATTTTTGATTTTATATTACAGCTTGTTACCGGTATTTATACAGGTGACATTTTCGGCAATCTTTTCTGATTTATCATTCCTGAAAATATACATGTCTTTATCAGATATAAAGAATATTTCATTCTTTGATGTGATAACCGCTTCGGAAATTTTTTCACATATCAATTTTGGCTCATTTCGTGAATATCTGTAAAGTTTATATGTAGATGAAGTGTCAGACAACGTGTATATAAGATCATTGCTTTCAGAGAATGAAAAGCTTAATACACCATCGCTTACAACATTTTCGGTGTCATCCTTACATATGTACAGGGTATAATGTAACTTTCCGTTGTTGTCCGTAACGGGATTTTTAACATATGCATAGTTGTTTTCATCTTTGATAATGCACCTGTATACGCTGTCGTGTTTTTTACCGTTTACATAATAATCATAAGTGTCGTTTTTGGTGTTATGATTTTTAGTATAAACAAATGAAGAACCGTAATAGTATGCATGACATACATTATCATCAACGAATTCGGTATTTGAAAATAATCCGTTTGTGCCGGAAAGCTTGTAAAGTTTTCCGGCTGATTCATTGTCGCCGGTTGTTTCAGGTATAATATAGCAGAGCTCAGAGAAATTGTCATTTACATCTTTAATAACTGCTCTGTCGGGAAGGTCGGGCTTCAGAATTTCTCCGTTAAGAAGCAGCAGATATTGTCCTGTTGCAAATGTATCAATAAAGCTTTTGACATCATCGACAGCTTGCAACGAGGACAGCTTGATTTTTTCCTTGAAATCATAGCTTACATCGGTATAATATCCTCCATTTGCACCGAGGGGGTTATATGCTCCGCAATCTGAAAGTGTAGTCGTTTTTCCGTTATTATACAAGCATATGCGTTTTGCATAGATTGGATGCGGAGAATAGACCGCGGTTTCAAGCTCGTCGGCTATTCTTTTTTGCCGCTGAACAGTAATTAATTCGTTCATGTATTTATCGTATGCAACTGACCATTCGTTGTATGCAGCTTCATATTCTGTTCTGCTGTTGTAGTCTGATTCAGAGGGAAACGCCGGCTCCTTTGGTTCTTCGAATGAAGTGATGTCATACTCAACGAAGTTTTTGAGCTTTAGTTCAACATTGCTGACAGATTCTGTTTCGAAACAAATAGCCGAATAATCGTAGAGCGGATAAAGTGCAGAAACATTTTGACAAATAAGTTTTTTGGGGTTGTCTGCGGAGTCAATGTATAAATTACTTTCGGAATCTATATATGTATATTCGCCATTTTTCAGAAAAACTACTGAAGAAATATCATTAAGCGATGAAATTTGTTCGTTTGTCTTCTTTTTAATATCAAACCTGTAAAGATATCCGTTCTTTTGATATAGTACCAGATTATGTTTATCGGATACCTTGTATGCAGATACATCGGAGTCTATAATCATGGGCTTATCATGATTGTTTTTCAATGAACGGTAACACAATTCCCCTATTACTTCCGAATTGTCGTTTTTGTGCAGGTTCTGATAATAAAAAATGCGTTCATCCTTTTTTGAAACGTGTATATCGGCAAATTCATACAAAGCTTCTTTACTTCCGGATATGTTACTTTCCGAAAGAATAAACGGTTCTTTGCAGTTGTTGTCATAATAACACAGACTTCCGTTTGATATGAAAAGCACTGAGGTATCAGATTTTTTGCCCCGGTAATTATTGCTTGAGAAGATGCCGCTATTCGTAAAGAACAGAATGTATGTCAGAAATAAAACAAAAAGTGTGGCAAGCGTGATGATTATTATTCTTAATCGCTTATTGTCAAAGCACTTCTTAATCTTATCCGGTATCTTTTTGACATAGCTTTTTATCCGGTTAAATTTTTCGGAAATGACTTTTCTGTTATTGCGACATTTGAACTTGATTCCGCAATATTGGCAGATTTTAGAATCTTTTGGCACTTCGTTTTTACAATTGGGACATATCATAATAATATTCCTCCCTGCAGTCTTTTGGTTATGACTGTGATTTGTTTTCAAATATTGGATAAGATTTTGTTATGAGTTTTTGATGGTAAGATACATTGCGCCGGCCGATGAAAAACAATTTACGTTTTGGGCTATTTTTTTGCCTTTGCCTCCGTCGGATATATATAAATCGCCACCACTTATATAAAGCACTTTGTCTGCGCACACAGCGGCAATTTGTTTTGTATCAATGTTCCCTAAGTCCGTAACAGACACATTGTCACAAATAAGTTTTGTTTTGTTGCCTGAGTATTTGAAGAGCTTGCATGTGCCGTCGGTATTTGGCTCGGCATAATATAAATTACCCTTTGACGTCCAGCTGGCATCTGCAGCATTTGCGGTAATTTCAGAGTGGTCAGAGTCGGAGCAAACGGACAGAGTCCCTGTTTTGGCGGTGTTACCATATGATACTTTTTCAACGGAAGCTATATTCCCCTGCTTACTGATGCCTGCAATTATTCCGTTTTCGCATATTAACTTGCCATGGCGGTAATAATCGGCACAATATGTTTCGTGATTATAGTTTTTTGTATATATAATCTCATCCGATATACTGTAATATGCATTGTAAACATTTTCATCAATCAGTATCGGTACAGAAAATGTTCCGTTTTCGATGGAAATTTTGTACAAGCTTCCTGAATTGTCCGCTTGGGCAGATTGAGAGGGAATTATGTATACGAATTCACTTGCATCACTTTTTATTCCGTCAAGAATTGCTTTGGGATCAAGATTCAGAGCATAGCTTTTATCTCCTGACATAATATAATAATTTTTAATGGCGTTGTCGGTGATGAAGTTTTGAACGTCATATATGCTTTCAAGCTGTGAAAGCTTTATTTTTTCATTGAAATTGTAGTTGTATTCAACAAAATATCCTAAATTCTCTGAAACGTAGGTATAATCACCCGAAGTTGCAAGCTGAGTTTCGGTGTTTCCGTCATACAGATATACCGATGTGGTATGAGGCGAAAATGTCGCACTCGACAGCTCTTGGGTAATGTGTTCATATGTATAGCCGTTTTCGTTTTTATATTCTTCCGCAGTCACATCAACTTCCACATAATTACCGAGATTCAGCTGAACGGCTCCCTCTGTGTATTTAGTGTAATATATATATTCTGTATCGGCCATAGTATAAAAGGAATAGATGTTATCTGCAATATGTTTTGGTTCTTCGCCAAATGTTGCCAGATACAGGCTGTTGTTTTTGTTTCTGTATACATATTTGCTGTTACCGATATATTCGGCGTTGTATAATCCTGTGATGTCGGCAGTTTTTCTTTTGCTTTGAGAGTCTGTATGATATTCATACAGTTCTCCGTTTTTGACATACAAAATATATCCCCGGTTATCAATGACAGTATAGTCGGACACATTACTGTCGATGAGCACGGGAGATGCCTTGGTGTCGTTTATCGGTCTGTAACAAAGATTGCCTGATTTGTAATAGGCATCGGATTTTGTCAGATTGTCAAGATAGTATATGGTCTTTTTGTCTTCGGAAACGGAAATTGTGTTATATTGATATAAATGAGCGTTTTCTTCAGTTATGCCGCATTCGGACAGAAGAATTTTTTCTGAGCTTTTTGAATCGTAATAGTATAAATTCCCGTCAGATACAAAGAGTGCGGCAGAAGAGTGTTCCCGGGGTTTGGGAACATCTGAAAAAAATACCACACTGCATACAATGAATGCTGTAAGCAGGAATGCTATTGAAGAAAGTATGATAATAAGCTTTTTTCTTGACTTATTGTTTTTTGTTTTTTTGCTCTTTATTGACTTATCAAACCCGGAAAAATCTACAATAGTCTTGCCGGCGGAATAATCATTTGCTGATACGGGCGATTCGGTATAGGAGTTTGATTTGCCGGTTGTCGGCACATGTGTTACTTTTGATCCGCAATAGTTACAAAATGTTGCTGATATCGGAATATCATTGCTGCAAATGGGACACTTCATTTTTGTTCCTCCGTGAAAATAGATGTGGAATAATTATATACTATATGCCGGGGTTTGTCAAACTAATAAACCTCCGAAGCCGGTGGGTATTCCCGGAATCGGAGGTCGTTATTGTTAATTTTGTTTTTTTCGGATATTCAGGAGTCTGACAATTACAGGACTCAAAATAATGTTTGTGCCAAGTTCAAACAGAAAGTTGAATCCGACAAATCCTGCAATTATGTACACACCTACATTATCACCAAATCCTGCACCTGCCGCCCATGTGGCGATTGTGTCCAGAAAGAACACAAGACATCCGAGCAGGAATATACCGGTGTTTACAAGGGGACAAACAATTGCTGCGGCAAGAACGGCTACATATTGACTGTTACGCGAAAAATAGTTAACCATTCCGTATTCGCAATTCTTGCACAACAGTTTTTTGTCAACAAGTCCGGAAATTTTCTTTTCGCTGCGTCGCTTCATGAATGAATATACAAGCTTGTATACTGCTCCGGAAGCCAATCCGCATCCGACGCCTTTGAGAAGAACGGTTAAAACCGTGCCGAAGGCATCCACTGCCATAAATGATGCTGCATCCCCGCTGGCAAGCACCACGATACCGAAAACCAATCCGAGCCATGCCCCTACCAATATACCGCAGGTTGCTGCACCGAGTACTATCGGTATCAGCACCAGTGAAATTGAAAACGGGCCGAATTTGATGAATGCACCCATGAGCTGTAAGATGATTACCAGTGCTGTGAAAACAGCGCCTAAAACCAAGGTTCGGGTATCAATTCTTTTTGATTGAGTATTTTTCATAATAATCCTCCTTGCTGTCGCTCCGTGATTACGGATGCAACGCCGATAAATTTATATTATACTGCAAATTACCCTTTTTGCAGATAATAAACTGAATCATTTGTTTTTATTGTAAAGTATGTTTAAGCCTTTGAGAAGCAAATCATCATCAAGAGTAATTGCATGTTTACAGTGACAAACAATGGTTGAAGCAAGTCCGCCTGTGGCAATTACCTTTAACTCTTCTTTCATTTCTTCGTTGAACCGGTCTATCATACCATCTATCATGCTGGCATTTCCGAATACAACCCCCGAACGCATACAATCGACAGTGTTTTTCCCGATTACGGATTTTGGCGCATCAAGACTTATTTGAGGAAGCTGGGCTGTTCCGCTTGCAAGTGCTTTCAGACCGATGTTAACACCGGGAATGATGGACACTCCTATAAAAGCTCCGGATTTATCCAACACCATCATTTTTGTGGCAGTTCCCATGTCTACAACAAGAGACGGACTTCCATATATGTGGTGGGCGGCAACGCATGCACATATAAGGTCTGCCCCAACCGTTGACGGATTGTCGCAAACGATATTGATGCCTGTTTTTATGCCGGGTCCTACCAGTATTGGTTCGATTCCGTAGACTATTTTTACAGCTTTGGTCATGACAGAGTTAAGAGGCGGTACAACCGATGAAATTATCGCACCTTTGACAGATGCCTTGTCTACTTCGTGTAGCGCAAGAATACTTTTAATTTTTGTGGCATACTCATCCTCGGTTTTTACGGCATTTGTTGCTATTCGTGCAACAAATGTGAGCCTGTTATCAATAAATCCACCGAGAACGATGTTGGTATTACCAATGTCAATAGCAAGAATCATTTGTCATCACTCCTCATATATTATTATTTTATCAAAAATATATCATAATGTCAAATCATCCGGATTAAATTGTGTAAAATTTATAATTGTAGACCTATTGACTTTAGTGCAGGGCAGATATAAAATATAATATATAGAATCTGATAAAGGAGAATAATGATGGATATAAAACAGAAATCTTTGAAAAAACATTATGAATGGCAAGGAAAGCTTGAGGTTGTTTCAAGAACACCCGTTACAAACAAAGAAGAATTATCACTTGCATATACTCCCGGAGTTGCTCAACCTTGCCTTGAAATACAGAAAGATTATTCAAAATCCTTTGAACTTACACGTCGTTGGAATACGGTTGCAGTTGTAACAGACGGAACTGCGGTTCTCGGACTCGGAGATATCGGTCCTGAGGCAGGTATGCCTGTTATGGAGGGTAAGTGTGTGCTGTTTAAGGAATTCGCCGGTGTGGATGCCTTCCCTATTTGCATACGTTCAAAGGATGTTGATGAAATCGTTCGCACAATATATTTGATTTCGGGCGGATTTGGAGGAATCAATCTTGAAGACATTGCAGCTCCCAGATGTTTTGAAATTGAAAAAAAGCTGAAAGAGATTTGCGATGTGCCTGTTTTTCATGATGACCAGCACGGAACAGCTATTGTCGTTGGTGCAGCACTTATTAATGCTCTTAAGTGTGCCGGCAAGAAGGCTGAAGAGGTGAAATGCGTAATCAATGGTGCCGGAAGTGCAGGAATTGCTATAGCTCAACATCTTATGAAGCTTGGGGTTGACAATATTATTCTTGTTGACCGTTTTGGTATTATATGTGAAGGCATGGAAAATCTTAGTCCTGTGCATGAAGAAATGAGTAAGATAACCAACCGTGAAAAGATTATGGGTACACTTGCCGATGCCATGAAAGGTGCAGATGTTTTTGTGGGTGTTTCGGCTCCCGGTGTTGTTTCAGGGGAAATGATTGCTTCCATGGCAGAAAAATCAATTGTCTTTCCTATGGCGAATCCGGTTCCCGAGATTTATCCGGAGGAAGCTCTGAAGGCGGGTGCATATATTGTTGGAACAGGAAGATCGGATTTTATGAACCAGATTAACAATGTTCTGGCTTTTCCCGGTATTTTCCGTGGTGCGCTTGATGTGCGCGCAAGTGATATAAATGATGAAATGAAAATGGCAACCTCCTTTGCCATAGCTTCCCTTGTTTCCGATGAGGAGCTTTGTCCTGAATATATTATTCCTCCGGCTTTTGATGAAAGAATCGGCAAAACCGTTGCGCAGGCAGTGGCAAAAGCAGCAATCGAAAGCGGTGTAGCACGAATTGACAGATAATTCATGACTTTTTGTAATCAGTCATCTATTTGTGTTTGAATTTACATAAAAGTAAAAGAAGTCACAAAGAGCAATTTGCTTTTTGTGACTTCTTTCTTTGCAGGGTGTTTGTGATAGCTTCGCCAATGTATACACTAAAAAAATGGGTTTGATTCGACTTTATGTATTGACAAATAAAGGCTGAATATGTATAATTAACTTATATAATTGGTGTATTATGGATATTTTATGAAAGGAGATGAATGCTGTGTCAGGAAAGAACACCTCGAATTTGCGAAAGGAGCTTTTTACAGTTCCCAATATTCTTGTGTACATACGTATTCTTCTCATTCCGTTTTACACTGTTTTTTATGCTCAAGGCAAATATGGAATAGCTCTTATTTTGCTTGCAATTGCATTTTTCACAGATTTTCTTGACGGGAAAATTGCACGAATGTTTAATTGTGTAACGGATGTCGGAAAAACCATCGATCCTATAGCCGATAAGCTTTGCCAGTTTTCCATTGCTCTTTGCCTCATGTTCAAATATCCGCTCATGATTTCTGTAGCAGCAGTCCTTTTTGTCAAAGAAATCAGCATGGGTATTATGGGACTGGTTCTTCTTGATAAGGGAGGCAAGGTTTTTGGAGCAATGTGGTACGGCAAATGTTCAACGGCATTTGTTGATTTGACAATGGTGTTACTTTTGGTGGCACCGGTGTTCGGTATAGGTATTTCTGACATGTTTGCAAATGTACTGATAATTGCCTGTGATGCAATACTTATTGTTGTATCGGTGTTGTATACAAGGTTGTTCTCGGTAAAAATAAAAGAACTCACAAAATAATAAAACATCAGGATTTAAAAAATCTTGCATAAAAATCATCCACGGAGGTATATTAAGATGTATGATGTAAAAAAAGGTTATGAATTGGCAAAAGAATATTATGCACAGTATGGAATTGATGTTGACCGTGCGATTAAGCTTACAGATGAAACTCCTATTTCAATGCATTGCTGGCAGGGAGATGATGTTGGAGGAACAGAAATCAAGGAAGACAAATCTCTCACAGGTGGTATTCAGACAACCGGTAATTATCCCGGCAAAGCGAGAAACGGGAAAGAACTCAGGGCAGATATTCTCGAAGCATTGAAGTATATTCCCGGAAAAATCAAGCTTAACGTACATGCAAATTATATTGAAGCTGACGAATATATTGAACGTGATTCAATTAAACCTGAACACTATGATAAATGGGTTGATTTTGCTGTTGAAAACAACATGGGGCTTGATTTTAATCCGACATACTTTGCTCATCCGCTTTCTACAGCTGCAGGAACACTTTCATGTCAGGATGAAACAGTGAGACAGTTCTGGGTTCGTCACGGCATTGCATGCAGAAGAATTGGTGAATATTTTGCTGAAAAAACAGGTATGCCATGTGTAATTAACCACTGGACTCCTGATGGTGACAAGGAAACTCCGGTTGATGCTCTTGCTCCCAGACTCAGACTCAAAAAGTCTTATGATGAAATTTTCGAAGCAACAAAAGATGTTAAAAATGTTATTGACGGTATAGAGTCGAAGGTATTCGGAATTGGTGCCGAAAGCTACACTGTAGGTTCTCATGAATTTTGCATGGGATATGTTATGAAAGCTAATAAAGATCATATTATCATGACTCTTGACAACGGACACTATCATCCTACCGAAAATGTTTCCGGAAAACTCTCAAGTATATTTGCATTTTCCGATTCCGTTCTTCTCCACGTTACACGCGGAATCAGATGGGACAGTGACCACGTAGTTGGATTTGATGATGAGACAAAGGCAATATTTGATGAACTTGCCAGAATGAACAAGCTTGGAAATACTTATATTGCTACTGACTTCTTTGATGCGTCTATAAATCGTGTTGCGGCATGGATAATAGGTATCAGAAATACAAGAAAAGCAATGCTTGCCGCACTTTTGCAGCCTGCTGATAAGATGAAACAGCTTGAATCAGAGGGTGATGTAACAGCAAGACTTGCTTTTAAAGAAGAATTTAAAGCTGCACCGTTCAGTCTTGTATGGGATTATTATTGTGAACAGACAAATAAAGGTGTTGGTCTTGATTGGCTTACAAACATACAGAAATATGAAAAGGATGTTCTTGAAAAAAGATAAATCATAAAACGGGGGACTGTAAAAACATTTGTTTTACAGTCCCTGCTTTGTAATATGAACAATGATTATCAAAATTTCTTTATTCCTGTAGTTGTACTTGTTGGATAATTATTTAGGGTTTAGTTTATACATTTTGCTGAATCCGGTTAAAATGAAAGGATAATATTCTTAAATGAAACTTTTACTTATTCCTCTCCTTGTCGGAATCATCGCCTATTCATCGCGTTTTGTTTACAAGGTGTTGATACGTTTTGTAAAAATGTCGATGAAAATGAAAATAATTGCATCCGTATGTGTTGGTGTGGCTATTTTTGCCATGTGTATGTTTGTTGGCGGAATATTTCTTGCGATTGTCGCACACATGCTTATGCTGTTTCTTGTGGCAGACATAATATTGCTTATATTTAAGGTGCCATGTTGCCAAAAGTTTGACCCCTCCGCATTTAAGCATTTTGACAAGATTTTTTCGGTTGGTTTATTAATACTGGCAATATTGATGTCGGTTTGGGGATATTTTAATGCAACTGATATCCAAGCCACAAAATACAGTGTTTCATTTGAGGATAAGGTCTATGAGGATACCCGTGTAATGTTTGTTTCGGATATTCATGCGAATGATTCAAATATCAAGCGTATTACCGAAGCAATTTCCGAAACTTACAGAATTGAAAAACCGAATGTTATCATCGTGGGCGGTGATTTGACGGACAGTTCCACATCGTGGCAAAACGCAAAGGAAATATCTGCGTTTTTTGGCTCAATGACTGATGAAGTTCCTGTTATTTTTGTGTATGGTAATCACGACATAATGGGCGGTGATGATTTTTCATCTCATGAACTTGGCAATCTACTTGAAAGAAACGGCATAACCGTGCTTTGTGATGATGTATATGAGATGAACGGAATCTGTTTTGTCGGAAGAAATGAGTATTACAGTCAATCCGGCAGAGGTGTACGTGCAGATATTCAAAGTCTTGTACCCGGTAACGGGCAAAACGCAACAGTAGTTATTGATCATCAACCCAAAGATCTGGAAAAACTCGGCAGCATTGGTGTGGATATGTCACTTTCCGGACATACACATAACGGTCAGATTTTTCCCTTGGGGCATATTTGCAATCTTTTTGGTGTAAATGAAATGCAGTATGGCATGAAAAGGTTTGGCTCGAACACGGCAATCGTAAGTTCGGGTGTGGGAACATGGGGAATGAACGTCAGAACCCAGGGAGTAAGCGAAATTGTTATTGTCGATATAACAAAGGCTTAACTTGCTTTCATATCAAGTCGTATTTTATCTGCAATAAGAGCTATAAATTCGCTGTTCGTAGGTTTACCTTTACTGCCAAGAATCGTATATCCGAAAAGATCGTTTAAAACATCAGGATTTCCTCTGTCCCATGCTACCTCTATTGCATGACGAATTGCACGTTCTACTCTTGATGCGGTTGTGTTATAGTGTTTTGCTACGGTGGGATACAACAGCTTGGTTATAGAATTTATTGTGTCCATGTCTTCAATAACCATGCCGATAGCATCTCTTATGTACTGATATCCTTTTATGTGAGCCGGAACACCAACCTGCTGGATATACATTGTAATATTTGATTCCAGATCCTTTGCGCTAAGAGCAGGAATTTCACGTTTTTCTGCCGGGCCGGTTGTAACACTGAAAATGTCGATTATTTTTTGTGTTATATCCTCGGGATTAAATGGTTTTGCATAAAAATAAGATGCACCGAGATTCATGGCTTTGGTAATAATATTTTCATATCCCATGGAAGAGAATACAATATATTTTGGCTTTTTGGAAAGCATATTATTGTTATTAATTTTACCAAGCAGTGCCAGACCATCCATGTGAGGCATGATTATGTCTGTAAGAAGCATATCGGGTCTTGTTTCGAGTACCAGCTCATACGCCTCCTTTCCGTCATAAGCAACAGCCGCCACTTCTATTCGTGGGTTCTTTTCAAGTGTGTTTTTCATTTCGGTGCAAAATTCCTTGTTATCTTCGGCAATAAGCACACGAATTTTGTTTTTCATAATAATCATCTCCTGTTTGATTTTCACTTTGGAGGGTGTCTGATCAAAATTATAATCTTTCATAAAATTACAAACAAACCTTTTTTATTTGTTGTTATTACAAAAAAATTTTTTGGCTGAAAAGCATTGTTTTTTGACGTATATGTCAATTTCAGGGGGATGCTTTTGTGCAGTTTTTCGGCAAGCTTGAACTTGGGGTTCAAATATGAAGATGAGAGTTCAAAACTCTTGAACTTTGAGTACGCGTTGTCAGTATAACGGAAGTTTCTTTTGACAATATTCATTTACATATTTCAAAAATAATGTTAAAATGTTTAATAAGGCGTAATTGAGATAATTTATTATATAATTAACGAAAAGGAGGCATATTTATACAATGAAATCCAAAAAGCAATATTTATGTATTGATCTTAAAAGTTTTTATGCCTCCGTTGAATGTATGGAACGAGGACTTGATCCCATGAAAACAAATTTGGTTGTGGCTGATTCCTCTCGTACAGAAAAAACTATATGTCTCGCCGTAACTCCATCGCTGAAAGCATATGGCATACCGGGCAGAGCCAGACTTTTTGAAGTTGTAAGCAGTGTAAGAGATATAAATTATGAACGGAAACTTAAAGCTCCCGGAAAATGCTTTACCGGGAAGTCCGTTGATTCTGTTGAACTGGCACAAAATCCGTCTTTGGAACTTGACTATATTGTTGCCCGTCCCCGTATGGGATTTTATATGGAGTACAGTACACAGATTTACGAGATTTATCTGGAATACGTTTCCCATGATGATATTCATGTATACTCGGTAGATGAGGTGTTTATCGATATAACAAGTTATCTCAAGGCAGCAGGGATGACAGCACGTGAATTCGCCATGACAATAATAAAGGATGTTTACACATCTACCGGTATCACTGCCACGGCCGGTATAGGTGATAATATGTATCTTGCAAAAATTGCAATGGATATTGTCGCGAAAAAGATGCCGGCGGATGAAAACGGTGTCCGAATTGCAGAACTTGACGAGATATCATATCGCAAGGAGCTGTGGAATCATCGGCCGCTTACCGACTTCTGGCGTATTGGTAGCGGATACAGCAAAAAGCTTGAGGCGAACGGATTGTACACCATGGGAGATATTGCACGTTTTTCATTGTCGCAATATGGTGAAGATCGATTGTATAAGCTTTTCGGCATAAATGCAGAACTTCTCATAGATCATGCGTGGGGATGGGAACCGTGTACTATAGCCGATGTAAAAGCGTATAAACCCGAAAACAAGAGTCTGTCTTCAGGTCAGGTTCTTCACTGTCCTTATGATTTTGAAAAAACAAAGCTGATTGTGAGAGAGATGACTGAGCTTTTGTCACTTGATCTGGTTGAAAAGAAGCTTATGACCGATCAGATTGTTCTTACGGTGGGATATGATATTGAGAATTTGACAAATCCTATTATAAGCAGAGAGTATAAAGGTGAAATTACCACCGATCACTATGGACGTAAAATACCAAAACACGCTCACGGTACAGCGAATCTCGGCAGATATACGGCATCTACCATGATTATTGTGGATGCTGTCATGGAACTTTTTGAAAGAATAGTCGACAAAAGAATGCTTTCGAGAAGGATAAATATTACTGCAAATCGGGTTGTTAGCGAGTCTGCAGTCAATATTAAGGAAGAGTATTGTCAGATTGACTGGTTTACCGATTATGATAAAGAAAAGATAAAAAAGGAAAAAGAGGAAAAGCTTCTTGAAAAAGAGAGAAAGCTTCAGGAAACAACTTTGAAGCTGCAAAGGCGTTTTGGTAAAAATGCAATTTTAAAGGGATTTAATTTGAAAGACGGAGCTACTACTATTGACCGTAACGGTCAGATTGGCGGACATAAGAAATAAAAAACAATCTTCCGGCTCACATAGATGTCGGATAATCCTTCGACGGCTAAAATAGTTTAAAACTATTCTTCTTAAATTCAATTAATCCCTCATCGCGCATTTTACAGAGCTCATTTGACATAGCACTCCTGTCAACCGATAAAAAATCGGCAAGTTGTTGTCTGTTGAAAGTAATTGTAAAATGTGAACTACTCTGTTTTTTTGCCTCTTCAGACAAATACGAAATTAACTTTTCTCGTGTGGAGCGCTTGGACATGTGATCGAGCTTCTGCACGAGTTTTCTGTTTTTCTCGGAAATGGCAAAAAACAAATTTTGTACCACCATTGAATGAAATCTGCAAGCAGATGAGCATGTCGTAAGTATTCGTTTTACATCAAAAAAGATAACCGTGCTTTTTTCTGTTGCAACCACATCATTGAGAGCTGTGCCGCTGTTTGGGGCAACATAGGCTTCGCCAAACATTTCTCCTGCCGATATTTGTCCCAATATACTGCGGTTTCCCCAATAATCGTCTTTTTGAATGTGTAAATTACCGTCAGCCAAAACAATTATGTCGTTTAAATATTCACCCTGTCTTATTATATATTCACCCTTGGAAAATTCGCAAAGTCTTGCATCGAGGCAAGAAAGCATAGACTCTATTTCATTTTCTCCGACACCGGAAAACATTTGAGTTCTTTTTAATATGGGAATAAATTTTTTCATTTTTTACACCTTTCGTTGTAAATACAACCGATTTGTTTTAATTATTATAATATAATATGTTTGTAAAGTCAATAAAACGGGAGGAATCAATATGATTAGAAAAATTATTAAGATTGATGATAAAAAATGTAATGGCTGCGGATTGTGTGTTGATGCCTGCCACGAGGGAGCTATCGAATTGATAGACGGGAAAGCAAAACTCGTTCGAGAGGATTATTGTGACGGCCTTGGGGATTGTTTGCCTGCTTGCCCTACAGGTGCAATTACTTTTGAAGAAAGAGAGGCGCTTGTTTATGATGAAAAAGCCGTACAAAAGGCAAAAGAGCAAAAGACATCTGCGTCTCTTCCTTGCGGTTGCCCCGGAACTCAAATAAAATCTATCAATCAGGAAAGCTGTTCATGCACTGTACCATCAAATACAGATAATGTAAGTATGCTTTCTCAATGGCCTGTACAGATTAAACTCGTACCTATAAATGCTCCGTATTTTGATGGAGCAAATCTGTTGATAGCCGCCGATTGCACTGCTTACGCATACGGAAATTTTCATAATGAATTTATTCGTAATCATATTACGCTTATCGGTTGCCCAAAACTTGATGCTGTTGATTACAGCGAAAAGTTGACTGCAATTATAGCAAATAACAATATAAAGAGTGTAACCGTTGTGCGTATGGAAGTACCATGCTGTGGTGGAATAGAATTTGCGGTAAAAAATGCACTTCAGGCAAGTGGTAAATTCATACCGTGGAGAGTTATTGTGGTTTCGACAGATGGAAATATTGTTGAATGATTTTCTTAAAATTTTTAAGATTCATTGTTTTTTCTTTCTGTTTATAGTATAATAATTATTAAACTACAGATGAAAAAGAATAGAATTAAATCCAAACTTATATGCAAGTATCCATAATAATTACAAACTTTGCATATGAGTTTGGATTTCATAAAGCAAAACAGAGATAAGGAATGAGTTTCAATGGCGAATAACGAAGATATTCTCTACTTGCCTCATCATCAATCAAAAAAGAGAAAGCATATGTCTATGCACGACAGAGCGGCACAATTTGGTGCTTTTGCAGCTCTTACGGGTTATGATGATGCCATAGAGGAAACGGCAAGGCTTACAGATCAGCGTGTTGAGCTTACCGAATATGTGAAGGCTGAAATAAACGCCAGACTTGTATATCTTGCGCAAAACCAACTTCCGTCTTTGCCCGTCAGCATTGAGTATTTTAAGCCTGATCCGTATAAGGATGGCGGAGCATATTGCATATCTGTGGGGGCGGTTTTAAAAATAGATCCTACGGAGCGATTTGTGTATATGGAAAATGATGTTAAAATACCTATAGATGATATTATTTCAGTAGACAGCGAAATTTTTGACGAAATGTCAAGAATTGTTTTTTAACGCTTCATATTGCTACGCAATCTGACTTGCTTGCCGACCGTGGCTTCGCCACAGTACCCGTCAGCCTTCCGTCGTCCTCTGCATCCAAATTGTTCCCACCGCTCCGCCGTTTGTGCTACTTGCTCTTTTGAACCTTATGCCTTTTGATGCTTTATTGATGCTATGTAAAAATCTCATCAAATTTGATGCCCAACTGCCCAAAAATCGACACACTTAACTTTATTTTAGTATAACATAAATTCCGTGAAATTGCAAATAGAATCAAACGGAATTGCCCGTTTTGAAAATAGGAGAATGAAATAGTATAATTACCCCTAATCGAAATACCTATACACAATATAAAGCATTTTTAAAGCAATAATGGCAAAGTATGCCTTGACTTGCAGTATCAAAATATGTGCCACCATAAACAAGGAAAACGGAATCGAGAAATCGTACCGGAATAATTGTTTTATTATAAAAAATATTTGTTTTGTGTATTGATTTTTCATCAGATATATGATAAAATTTATGGCATAATATCAGTTCTTTACCAAAAAGCTAATATCTGCAGACTTTTTGCATAGATATAGCATTGAGGAATTTCAAAGAATGTGATATTCTTAATTTAATACATTCACACAGAGTGTCGGTTATGCTGTAAAAGCCTATCTGCGAGGCATAATCGGTGTAAAGGGAATGGGGTGAGAATCCCCTGCGGTTAACTGTCGGTGTGTGCATTGAATGTTTTTATATCCGTTAGCGAAAGCTAGTCATTGGGAAACTGAGAAGGCAGGATATAAAAATGCGGACAGATTTGTCTATATGGTGCGAGTCACAAGACCTGCTTTGATGTTATTCCGTAAGTGCTCATTTGCATAGGAATGATGTTTTCAGATTGAGGTGCTGAAATGTAATATTTAAGGGCTTCGTCCCATATTCTCATCTGAATTGTGATTCATCACAGAAAAACTCAGCTGTGGTAATTTTTTGAAAGAAAAATTGCCGCAGTTTTTTATTGCCTGCGGTAAAAAATCCGGAGGTGAAAAAGACAATAATAACAACTTGTATGAAATTGAGTTTTTAGATGAGAGGATTGAATCAAATTGAAGTTGAAAAAAGGATTTAAAAGTTTTTCAGCTATTTTATTAGTATTCACAATGCTTATGTCGCTTTTACCTATAGGAGTTATGGCGACAGACAGCATCACGGTTTATGCCAGTGTGGTAAGAAACGGAGAGTTTACAACCGGAAAAAACAACGAAACAATGGCATATGTTCCGGTTGCATTAGATGGTGAGTCACCAACGAT
>JAFQBA010000034.1 GCA_017416845.1 Clostridia bacterium | reverse complement strand
CCTGCTATAGAATATATTGACAACAACTTTACTAATCAAAATATTGACTGTGACCACCTTGCAAATTTGTGCAATATAAGCCACACATATATGACAAAGTTATTTAAAAAACGATTTGGCATAACTCCTGTAAAATATATCCTTTCAAAGAAACTGCAATACGCATGCGAACTGATCAATACAAGGCATTATAATATAAACGAAATATCTGAAATTGCCGGTTTTTCAAATGTGTATTATTTTAGCAGAATTTTTAAAAACAATATTGGATGCTGTCCGTCTGAATACATAAAAAATGCTCACTTACAGCAAGTATAAGTGCCATTTGTGCCATTTGGTGCCATTTGGGGGTGCCATTTGGGGACGTACATTTTTTGGCACGTTTTTGGTTTGTAATTATATGTGTCAAAAAATGTACGTCCCTATCTGGCTCTATCTGGCTCTCGTCCCTATCTGGCTCCCATCTGGCTCGTCCCCAAATGGCTCATTATACATCCTCCTTGTCACATGCAATCAACATCAGCATAGTAAGTTCAAGGGCTTCAAGCATACCGTCAATGCTGATACATTCATCAGGCTGATGTGCTCCGCCGTGACCTTGGGTTAAGCCGTTTGGTGTACCGCCACGAAGTGTAGTTCCAATTTCGGCAGCACAAGGCAGATGCATTGCATAGGTTCCCCCTGCGTTTATATACGGTTTGGCTTTTGTATCTCCTGTATACGCTTTATACATATTAAAACAAGCCTGCAACATAGGATGATTAATATCTGTAATATGTGCCGGTGCTTCTGATTCAAATGATATATCCCAACCTTTTTCAAAAAATGCGCCTTTAATTTTTTCTTTTAAATCGACTATATCAACACACGCACCAAAACGCAGATTAAAATGCAGTTTTATTTTTCCATTCTCAACACTTATCATGTCATTTGCAAAAGTCAATTTACCGAAATCGGGATCTGCGTTTTCAATGCCAACTGTCTCTCCGTAGTAATGAGACAGAAGTTCTGACACAAATTCAATCTGCTTGCAATCATTTTCTGCCAAATGCTGACACTTTTTCAACAATTCGCATACAAGATATCCTGCATTCACCGAGCCTTCCGGTAAAGCTGTATGCTTTGAAACACCGTAAGACTTGATGATTATTTCATTATTTTCGGAAATAACAGATATATTTTCGTTTTCGTACATTTTCAAATCGGTATACAGTTCGTCTTTATAATTAAGCTTTACTTCTACTTTAGCGGTAATTGCACCTTTAACATTACTACCTGAGATTTCTTTTATTGATTCGAGAGACTCATTGCAAACTGCGGTAAATTGAAGCATTCCCTTATTCCCATGATAAAGCGGGAATGCAGTGTCGCAGACAAGCGAAAAATCAGGTGCCTTGTGTTTACTTATATAATTTTTGATATCCTGCATGCCTGATTCTTCATTAGCTCCTGTAAAGCAAACAAGACGACTGTTAAATGGAATATCAAGTTCCTTTAACATTTTCGCACAGTAAAGGGAAATAACAACTGCAGATTTATCGTCCCACACACCTCTACCTATTAAATATCCCTCTTTTTCTATTGGTTCAAAGGGCTTTGTTAAAACCCAGTCATTGCCTACCGGCACAACGTCAGCATGAGCAAAAAGTCCGAGACTTTTTTTCCCTTCACCATAATAGGAAAGTAAATATCCACCATCTGCATCAAGTTCGGTCTCAAAACCATTGTTTTGATATAACTTTTCGGCATATTCCAAGACTTTTGCACAATCATATCCGAATGGTGCACCCGGGACAGATTCTCCCCTGACAGAAGGTATTTTCACAAGTTCTTTTAAAATACCAACAATTTCATCCTTGTTATTGATTATGTAGTTATGTATTTGCTCTTTGTAACTTAGCATTTGTGCGTCGTCCTCTCAATAATATCATCCTGAATGGTTTCGTTGAGTTTTACAAAATAATCGGAAAATCCCGACACTCTGACACGGAGATTACAGTAGTCATCCGGGTTTTCTTTTGCGTTTATAAGGTCTTCCTTCGAAACATATGTAAGCTGGAAGTGAACACCGCCGTTTTTGAAATATGTTTCAAGCATATCAACCAGTTTTTCAAAATAGCTATCGTTTTTCACAAGCTCTGCTTCAATCATCAGGTTGGTAACCGTCGAACCACAGCCAATTGCATTCGGGTCAACCTTTGCAATAGAGTTTAAAAGAGCGGTAAGTCCGTTTCTGTCCTTTCCTTCGCTCTGACCAAGACCAAATTTAAGAGAATCTCCCGAAAATCTGCCGTCGGGGGTTGCCTTTGTTTTTTCACCAAACCATTTGTGATGCACATTGTAGCCCATAAGGTCGCCAATTAGCCAGTGATAGCCGAAAAGGTTGGTTTTGTCTTTCAAAAATTCATAGAGTGTTTGATAGAGCTTTTGTGCCACATAGTTTGAACGGTCGGTATCGTTTCCGAAAAAGTCACCTTTTTTTATGATGATTGTCCGAAGGTCTTCAAAGCCTTCCCAGTTGTTTTGGAGAGCCTCAATAAGCCTATTCATGGTTATGAGCTTTTCGTCAAAAACAAACTGCTTCACAACTATCAGCGAATCAATAACATTTGTAATGCCCATATACATTGGCGATGCAATGACAACATCACCTGCACCGCGGGTAAGGCTTTTTGCTTTTTCGATGCATCCCTGAAAGAATAGGCTTGAAATGTAGTTTATATCTTTTGCTCTTTCACGATTGTATTTGTTGTCATATTCATAAGCAATTTCCAGGTCGGATTTCATTTCTCGAGTAAAAATTTCATAGAATTCTTCAAAATCCTTTGCATTCTCTATGGTTTCCGCCTTTTTGTGGAAAAGAGTTTCCACAGAGCGTGCAAAGTTGATTTTTGAATTACTTCCCGTGATTGCTCCCAAAAATGCAGGCTCATTACAACCTACGGTTGTGTATCCGACGGCTTTTTCAAAGGGGAAACCGCAGATTTCGGTGTAGCATTTCAAACGCTTTTCATCATTTTGGAAGGCAATTCTTTTGTTGGGGTCTTTTCTTTCGCAGTCAAGCACAAAACGGAAAACTTCTTTGGGAGTTTTCTTTGTCCAGCGAAGTGATACCTGAGGAATCCATGTAGGAAGTTCAATCAAAGCTTCCAAAATGAGCTTTGAAAGGTCGCAAAAGCCGTCAGAGCCGTCAGGGAGATAACCGCCGATGCAAAAATGTGATTCGCCGCCTCGTGTGAAATTGCCGTTTGCTATGTGGGTGGCGGCTTGAAGCATAAGGAAAAGCTCCTGAAGATATTCTTTTGCTTCGTCTCTTGTGAGTCTGCCTTCCTTTAGGTCTTTTTCATAAAAGGGATTTAAGTATCTGTCAAGTGTTCCCACGCTGTCCGGGTCTGCACTAAAGCAAACATAAATTGCAAGCACTGCTTCATAAAATGATGAGGGTTTGTTTTCGGGAACATTTTTAAGTGCATTAGAAAGGGTTTTGAGATTGTTTTTGTATTCCGGATTATCTGTTTTGTCGGATAATTCAAGGGCTTTTTCCGAACATTTGTGTGCCCATTTTATGAAAGTTTCAGCAACATTTTTCAGAGCAAAAAGAAACTCCCGCTCCTCTTTTTCGCTATGGGTTTTAAGGGAGTCGTCAATTTCTGCAATAATGCCGCGTATTCCTTTTTCTAAAACTTTTTTGTAGTCGGCTGTTGCGTGTTGCCATTCCAAGGTTGAAAGATTGTCGATGTTTTTAAGATAAAAATCCTTTCGCATCTCTTCCCAAGCCTTGTGACCCTGGCGATGGAAAGCATCTCCCACAACTATGCCGTTGCGGCAAAGGAAAAATCCGGTCATTTTTTGATACTGTGTTAAAACCGGTTTTTGATTGAGCATATGTTCACAAAGTCTTTTAGATTCCATTTCCTGCTTTGAAAGAAAAATGTCTTCACGGTCAAATTCCGTAGCCGTCATTTCGGCAAACATTTTCCCTTCCAAAGTAAGTTTTGTAAGTTCAGCTATTCTATCTGTCATAAAGATCACCTCGGGATTGATTATATACCGGAGCCGGGAAATGTAAATACACAAAAAAACACATTTGCACTTTTCGGTACAATTTTTTGTGTTTTTATTGCTTTTATAATTAAAAAATGATATAATTGATGTGGTGATATTATGGAAAATAAATTTGTGATAACAAATATAAACCGTGTTGCAATGGTTGATAAGTACGAATACAAGGATCAAAAGACCGTTTTTTCATCTAATTTAAAGCATAACGAGTTGATTTTTCACTTTTCGGGAGAATCAAGGGTGTATTTTAATGATAAGGTTTTTGAAATAATGCCCGGCACCATGCGGTTTCTGCCCTGTGGCGAAAGCAAAAGGTATATTGTTGAGCGTGAAAGAAGAGGTGAATGTATTTTTGTGAGCTTTGACACGGATACAGCGATTTCGGATGAAGCTTTTGTTTTAGCCATAAAAAATGCCGCCCATATAGGCGGACTTTTTAAAAAGATGTTTGCAGTGTGGGTGGCAAAGGGCGAAGGGTACTATTTTGAAACTATGTCTATGATTTACAAAATTTTTTCGGAGCTTCAGAAAAATAACTATCTTCCCGAAGGTCAGTATAAAAAAATCCGCCCTGCCATAAATTACATAGAAAACCACTTTCTTGACGAAAAAATATCAATACCGTATCTTGCATCTCTTTGCAAAATCAGTGAATCCTATTTTAAAAAACTTTTTATTGGCAAATATGCCATGCCTCCCTCGGTATATATCATTCAGATGAAAATTAATTGTGCATCCGACCTTCTTCGTTCCGGACAGTATTCGATAACACAGGTTGCAGAATTGTGTGGTTATGAAAATGTATGTTATTTCAGCCGTCAGTTCAAGAAATATGTCGGTGTTTCACCATCTGTGTTTATTGAAAAATATATTTCTTCGAAATAAAAATGCTCACCTATAATAAGTATAAGTGAACATTCGTTTAAGTGTGTCTCATGCGTAATAACCCGGCGATGGAAGTCAGCAGAGGTCGCAGTAGCGAAAATCAGGTTCGGATAGCTATCGTTGTGTGTACACTTTTAATTCTCAGCTATCCTTTTTGCCTTAAACAACTTCATCTCCATGTTTGTCCAGCCAATCGCATGCTACATCGTATGCCTCGTAATCAACATCTGCCATAGTATTGGTGTGAAGAACAACGCCTTCAATTTCATCGGTCAGAATCTTTTCGCGATACCAGTCGAGTTGCCATTTCACGGCCTCAGAAGATGCCGGCTTGCTCTCGCCAAAATTGTAGAGATAGCAGCCACACATGCGGCGTTTTTTTGCTGTGAGTTTTTTGAAAATCTCAAATTTTTTTGGAATTGATTCATAATCGCTTTCGCACCAGTTCCACATAACAATGCCATCCATAAGGTCGATGTGTTTCTGAAAGTCTTCATCTTCTTTGCTGCTGTCGCCAAACTCCTTGATGTAGAGTGTCATCCAACAATCAAGGCGGCGTGGACCTTCGTTGTGAAGACGGTCTATGACCTTTTTGATTTCGTCGGTAGGCACGGTTTTGTATATGTCTTCCAATTTATAGTCATCAAAAGCAACGCAATTAATGTTTGGAAAATTTCTTGCATTTTCAAAAATAGTGTCTATGACACTGTCAAACTTCCAGTATTTTTTGCAAAAGAAGCAATAACCCCAACCAACATTGTTCAGGCGTCTGAAGCTTTTGTTATACTGTCTTTCGTTGAGATCGGTTCCAACGGGTACCATGAACACATTTTTTATACCGAGATATGCACAGGCTTCCATCGGTGTCATTCGGGAAATTTGGTTGTTTCCGAACATATTGTTGTATATTCCCTCGGGATGTCCCCAAAGCCAGAATTTTTCTCTTAATAACATTTTTATTCCTCCTTGACAGGTGTTTGACTTTTTCTTATAATCATATTGTAATATTAAAATTGCTGTAAAACAAGGTAAATTCAAGTATGAAATATGGAGAAATGAGCATGTATCATCTTATAAACCATGAACTTTGCCGGCTTGTCAACAGAGTACGGTTGAATCTTATTGTTTTTGGCCATGCAAGAGTAAATACAGACTGGAACGGTATGGTTTTGTCACCGGTCTATTCCAGACTTTATTATATAGTCGGAGGCGATTCCTCCATAACGCCCGGAGGCGGCGAAAAAATGAATCTTGAGGTTGGAAAGTGGTATCTTATCCCCGCAGGGTGTTCCTTTCATTATGAGTGCGACGGCGAAATGGAGCATTACTACTTTCATCTTAAGCTGTGCGATTTTGATGGGACGGATTTGTTGCGCAGGTGCAGAAATCCTATCTGCATAGATGCGGATGAGGATAACAGCAAGTTTATGAAAAATTGTGTGGATAGCGGAAATATCATGGATGGACTTTTTCTGCAGCAGACCGTATTTTCGGTATTACTCTCGTTTTTGCAAAAATATAATGTTAATATAAAGACAGAAAACTATTCTCCTTGCGTAATGAAGGCAATAAGATACATAAAAGAGAATTTGTCGGTTCAACTTACAATCTCCGAGGTTGCACAAAATATTTTTGTGTCAGAAAGCACGCTGTGCAAGTGCTTCCGGCGCGAACTTTCAATGTCGGTTAATGAATATGTATATGACCTTATTATGTCCGGAGCGGAGTATATGCTCACAAGCGGCGATGAGTCCGTTCAGACTATCAGCGAGAAGTACGGTTTTTGTGACCAATTCTATTTTTCAAAGCGGTTCAGGGAAAGATTCGGTAAATCACCGAGAGAATACAGAAAATTCAAACTTCTTTAGAATAAAACGCCCATCAAAGCGATGAGCGTTTTTATTACAACACTAAAGACTTTTCATATAACTTTCAGCCTGATGTCTGCTTTTGAACCTTAGAACAGTTTGGGGAGATGATGGCATAACCGCCTGGCTTTTACGAATGTTTAAGTCTTACCTTTTTGTTGGATTTCTCCGACAAAAACACACATTATTCTGCGATGAACTGATAATTTCTAAACGCTTTTTCAGCATAATACTTATCGATGAGTTGCTGTAAGCCTTTCATATCGGCAGACGAACCAAAGATATCGGGATAATTGGTAGTACCATATGTATAGTATTTTGAAATGTAATTCTTGGAATTGAAATTTGTATTCAGCGATGTATCGTTCCAAAAATCGTAGGAATGTCCCACAGCAGATTCACCTGTGATTGCACAATAAGTCATAAGTGCTGTTACATAACCTGTAAGCTGGTTGGGATGATAGCCGTCGACGTCGGACCTGTGAACAATAAAGCTATTTTTGGAATAGGTTTTTACTGCACCCGGAACGGCAACGTTTTTTCGAATAATATCCGAAACGAGCTTGCCCCAATCCACGATGGTAATTCCCATCTTTTCAAATTCTTTTAAATTATTTAATATTTCTACGGGGAATGATTCGTTCACCGAAATATTGTGAGCACCTGAACTCACAAGATAAAGAAATTTCACATCAGGATTAGCGGCGGTGAACATATCCTTATAAGCTTGAAGCGTAGTAAAATAAGTCTCTGCCTTACTTGAAGAATTTCTTCCTCCCGAAAAAACAACGTAATCGTAATAACGGTTAGTAAGGTTGCTCATATAATTTTCGTAGATGTACGAAATTCCCTTTCCGCCATAGGTCCAGTTGGTTACCGATACATCTGCACCGTTTGTTTTGCAAAGTTGATAGAAATAACCCTTGTCGTTATAACGAGATGAACTTCCGTCTAAAACAACCTGACCGTAATAAATAAAAGAATCTCCTATAAAAATTATTTTCTTTCCGTCTAACATATTCTTTGAAATATATATGGTGTCATATACCAATTCAACATCACACTCCTCTTTGGAAGAATCAATTTTGTGTGCCGTTAACTTTACATTGTAAATATTGTATGAATTAAGGTAATATTCCAGAATATCAGTATAGTTTTCTGCGGAAATTGGAGAGCCTGCAGCAACTCCGCACGCTGAATCTATGGATGTTTCGCCACCATTTATAAAAACTTTGGTCGGATTGATTTTTACCTGATATGTGGAATTTTCATGGTCGTATAAGGTTATGATATTTTGCTGTGAATCGAAACTTTTTATGTCTTTCGTCTTGAATTTCTTTTTTTCAAAATTAATTTTTGTGGGCCGGGCAAGTGGTTTAAGTTGGTCTGTCCACACAAAAATCTTTGCATAATCAAAATCACCGTCAACCATTAATTTAACATTGGAAGTGCTGTTTGCAAATGAGTTTTTGTTCATGGAAATAAGGGTTCCGTTTTTGTTATAAATACCCGCATAGGCTTCTCCTGAACACGGAAAATCAACCTTGAACTCCAAACCATCAACAGTTGCAGTATAATTCACTACAGGAACATTTTCTGCGTAAATTGATGTTGGTATTAAAATGAGCAACATAAATAATAATAAAATTCTTTTCAACATTTATCCCTCACAATTTTATTTTTTCTTGATTATATCATTGATTTGTGATATAATCAAATACAAATAATGTTATATTAAATATAGGGTTTAATCTATGGAGGAATTATGGAATTAAGCGAAAAATATATTTATAGGGTATATCTTGCCAGAAGTTTTTCTAATGCGGCTAAAACATTGTATATTTCTCAACCGTCACTAAGTGCGGCGATTGCAAATAAAGAAAAGGAGCTTGGGTTTAGAATATTTGACAGAACAACAAAACCGATTTCGCTGACCAAAGAGGGTGAAATATATGTCGAAATGCTTGAAGAGATAATGCAGTGTGAAAGTAATATGAGCCGTCGTCTGAATCAACTGAAAAAACCGTCACGCAAAGTTATCTCAATCGGCAGTACCCTCTACACTTCCTATTATCTGTTACCTACCGTTTGCGGAGCATTTTACCGTCGATATCCCGATATAGAAGTAACTTTTGATGTTGGTAATGTGAACTTGGGGCATACGCTTTTTCAAAAGTTGGATAATAAAAAATTGGATATTCTTTTTTCCTATAAATATGATGAGAAAAAGCACAAGATATATCCTGTATTTGAAGAACAAGTGGTGCTGGCAATGCACAAGTGCTTTTTAAAAGAATCTTTATTACCTTTCGTCATCACTCGGGATGAATTGCTTGAAAAAAGCTACTTACCCGAAAAAGAGAAAATTGATGTGCGCTTATTCAGAGATATTCCTTTTCTCGCATTTTCAGAGAACGGAAGTACGACACACTATATGTCAAATATATTGCAACATTACTCAGTGTCTAATTATAGCATATTGAACGTGATTCACAGCGGAGTTCATTTTAATATGATGTGTGCAGGAGTAGGGGCTATTCTTACAAGCACTTCTGCAGTACGGGTGTCAAATTTTTGCACGGACGACATTGTTTACTTTGCATTCCCGAAAGAGATATCCTCCAGAAAAATATACGCTGTATTGCGTAAGCACGATAATGTTTATGAGGCTGTAGAACGGTTCCTTGATGTAGTAAAAGAGGTTTGTTCAAGCGATGAAAGTCTTTCGATTTACTATAAATAACTTTAATAGAAACCAAAAACAGTCCACAACCGTCAGGATTATGAGCATGTATGAGAAAATAGGAAATGCCATTTGGGGACATCCCTATCTGGCTCTGTTTGGATGCTTGACAAAATTCTTGATTAATTGTAATATTAGGAATGCGTTGATATATTTGGTTTTTGGAGGAAAGTCGCTTTATGGATTACATTGAAAAAATAAAGGAAAATATTTTTTACTTCAACGAAAACGGGAATATTTTGCAAAATAAGTTTTTGGGAATATGTGCGGATATAGCATCGGTCATGACTCCCGACAGTTCTGTTTTCGCACTTAATACATTTCAGGGTTGCCCAATAACAAATACTGCATTTAAATTTGAAATACGAATAGATGGCGAAACAATCAAAACCAAAAACTGGCACTGGGTGCCAAATGCAATTGTGAGAGAGGGCAACTGCGGATGCTGGAGTGCTGAAACTCTTACGGTGGTTGCTCCGTACGGCAGAGGTGTGGTTCAAAAGATAAAAATAACAAATAACAGTGATTGTGATGTCATGGTTCCCATTCAAATTCAATATCAGGGACACACAAGATATGAATCTGTATGGGCATTTTCGGTGCCAAAAGAAGGGAATATTAAAGATGTTTCCTACAGACAAGAAAAAAACATGGTTATTGCCCAAAGCGATGATTGTTCATATATAATTACTTCTTCCATAGACATGAAAATGTTTGAACTTGCAAGGCTGTACGAAACACAACTTCCATTCAAACCGGGAGAAACAATAGAATTTTATGTATCTTTTCACATTGGCAAATCTGAAAATGCATATAAAGAAGCGCAATCTTTTTTGAACAATTATGAAGAAAAAATTATACAGTCGTTTTTGTGGCTTGACAAAAGATGCAGTGAAGTTACGGAAAAAATACCCAAATTTCATTCGGACTGCAAAGAGCTTGATAAACTGTATTATCAATCACTGGTTACATACATATTGTGTCGCTGGGATAATACTGACCTCTTTGCTCCATCATACTACAGTACTGGCAGTGTGAATGGTGCTTGTATGTGTTCTTATCTTTGGGATTATTGCGGTGGTCTTATGCTTCATCCCATAGTTGATCCTGAGGTTAATAAAGAAGAAATTAAAGCATATCTGAGGATTGATTTAACAAAATCCTATGCACTTAACCCTGTTGAAGAAAAAGGTGTTGGTCCGTGGTATCAGGTCAATCAGGAAAAAGTAATTTTAATGGTTTATTATCATGTTTTGCATACCGGTGATGTCGATTTTCTTTATGAAAAAGTCGGAGACAAAACAGTTATTCAATGGATGATCAGTCATGCATATGTTTGTGATGACATAAATAAACCTGTAGCTTTGTATGACTATGGGGAAGGCGGTAACGATCACCTTGAGCTTCGCAGAGGTATTCCCTACAATGGCATTATGCCGGATCTTAATGCAAGAAGATATATGAATTATGTGAGAGTATATGAGCTTTCAAAAATTGCAGGATGTCCTGATGAAAAACTTATGGAACGTGCAAATGTGCTTAAAGAGAGATTAAAAGATTTATGGGATGAAGATGACAAATGGTATGTTTTCATTCGCAATGGGGTCAGAGAAACACGATACACAGTCCAGATGTTTAAGTTTCTTAACAGCCCGGTAATTGACGATGACACAAGAGAAGGTCTCATATCTCATCTTAATGAGCAGGAATTTTTGTCGAAATTCGGACTGCACAGTATGTCCAAAAAAGATATTGCATATGATCAGGATGACATAGACAACGGTGGTGGAGGAATCTGCACACATTTTACCATGCAAATATGTGCACAACTTTATGAAATCGGAAAATCACAAATGGCAACCGACATTTTAAAAAGGGTTTTGTGGTGGGGGAGATTACCATATCTTGGTGATTCCTGCGCAGCAAATATGTTGTTTAACAGAGAAGATACTCCGCTTCAGGGAGATATAAGTTCGGTGTCTTGCGCACAGATGATGATTTTTTATCTTTTGGGAATATATGTTTCGTTTGACGGAACCATATGCATTCGTCCTGCAAAATTCCGCCCTGCAGACAAAATTACAGCTGATAATATTAAAATCAGAGATAAAGAATTTTCGATTCATATAGACGGAGATACATTTTCCGTTATTTACAATGGTACCGAAAACAAAGCGCCTGTTGGCGAGGAGATTGTTATATGAAAACTATAGCCTTTGTCTTGGGCATTATTGCAGTTATATTTTACCTTTTGGGATATTTGCAGAAAAAACGAAGAAATATAATACTTTACAACATAATTTCAAGAGTGCTTTTTATCGGACAATATCTGCTTTTGGGAGCATATGAAGGAGTATCTCTCGATGTGGCGGCAATCGTTCCGTCTGTTTTAGCTCAGAGGAAAGAAAAGTCTTTTATAAAAAGATATTTTAAATTTTTTGTGGTCGGAAGCAATCTTTTTATCACAGCAGCAGGACTTATAGTTTATGAGGATATATACAGTTTCCTGCCGATTATCGGGGTAATGCTTCATACGAGTGCACTTTGGATAAGCGATGAAAAGACGATCCGCAAAATTTTGTTTTTGGGTTGTCCGTTTTGTTTTGTGTATAATTTTGTGCGAGGTGCTGTTGGTTCATGCATCGGTGATGTACTTTCTTCGGCATCTCTTATAATAGCAATGCTTCGTTATGATTATAATTTATTTGGTAAGGAAGAATAACCGGGAAAAAGATTTTTTGCATAACACAGATTGCAGAGTAGGAGAGATTGGAGAACTTTGCGGATATGAGAATGTTTGTTATTTCAACTGCCATTTGGGGACGTACATTTTTTGGCAGGATGCCATTTGGGGATGCCATTTGGGGACGTACATTTTTTGGCATGTTTTTGGTTTGTAATTATATGTGTCAAAAAATGTACGTCCCTATCTGGCTCTATCTGGCTTTCTTTTTAAAAAACTTTTTATTGGCAAATTTGCCATGCCTCCCTCGGTATATATCATTCAGATGAAAATTAATTGTGCATCCGACTTTCTTCGTTCCGGACAGTATTCGATAACACAGGTTGCAGAATTGTGTGGTTATGAAAATGTATGTTATTTCAGCCGTCAGTTCAAGAAATATGTCGGAATCTCTCCTTCTGTTTTTGTTGAAAGGTACAAGTCTTCAAAATAATAAGAAATGCCCGCCTATTATTTTATAGACGAGCATTTTGGCTATTTAATTTTTTCAGCCTCCGCCGGCATGTTTTCAATAAATATTCCATATCCACGGGCAGGATCATTCACAAAAACGTGAGTTACAGCTCCCACAAATTTACCATTCTGAATTATCGGGCTACCCGACAGGACTGTTGTCAATGGGGGACAACAAATTTTATATACCTTTTAAATTAATTTTGAATAATTCTGCACCGCGTTGATTTTCGTTATTGTAATAGGCTTTTGTGGCAATGATATACAAATGTCCGTCATATTCACAAGCGGCAGGATAATGCATTGCTCCCCACATTTTTGTATCGATATCAAAAAGTACAATTTCCTTTGTAAAGTTTATGCTTTTATCTTCTGTAAAAAATACCGAGAGCTTACTACGATTGGTCCTATCTGTATTTCCGACTACGTAACATCTTCCATCTGAAAGATTACCGCAATATACTTTTGAGTCAACATAGGGTATATCGTGGGAATAAGGCGCACTCCACGTCTCTCCATAGTCATTAGAGATATAAACCAACGGAACCTTTCTTTTGTCATTTCTGCAAAACATATACAGTTCATTTTCGGCGCATATAACAGATATTTCCGGATGAACAAGTTCCACACCTCCGGGAAGGGTTCCGTTTTCTGCAATTTTAACCAATCTCCATTCTGTGTCAATTTTTCCACTATCGGAAATCAGGACTGCAGGTGTATTCGGGAATCCGTCCAATTCTCCTACCCTTCCCGGAAGCATAAGCTTTCCGTTTTGCAGCAAAACAACATTTGTATTCAATTTAAAAGGAATAGGTCTTGACCATAACAATTCAAATTTGTTGGTTTCGGCATTAAGAATATACAGATCAAGAGAATGTATATGATCAGGGGCAACCATTTGATTAACCAACATATATAATTTATCATCACATATTCCATAAACCGGTGGACAATACATAATCTTTTCACTTTTATCATCGCAAATGATTTCTAAATCCGTCCACGT
>JAFQBA010000033.1 GCA_017416845.1 Clostridia bacterium | reverse complement strand
GATACAAATGAAATAAAGCTTCCTTTATATGCAAGAAATAGAAATAATGGCGATAAGATGGAAGTTTTAGGATTAAATGGTCATAAAAAAATCAATGATATATTTACTGATTGTAAAATAAATTTAAATGATAGAAATCTATGGCCTATTGTAGTTGACAGTGAGAATACAATTATTTTCTTACCAGGTTTAAAAAAATCTAAATTTTGTAAAACAAAAGATGAAAAATATGATATAATACTTAAGTACAATTAAAAATGAGGAATTATGAGTAAAAAAGATATCAAAAAAGGCCTTATTCCTTATTTGTTTCTGTTTTTATTAATTCTTGGTATTGTTTACTTCTATAATGTATCTAATAAGAAAGTTAATAATTTTTCATATGAACAATTTATTAATTATTTAGATGAAAGTGAAGTAACTGAAGTAACAATCGTTCCAAGAAGTAGCGCAGGAATATATGAGATTCAAGGTAAATTAAATGGATATGATAAAAATGAAACGTTTTATCTAAAAGCTCCATTAAGTGACGAAGTCATAAGTCAATTATTGGATGCTGAAAAAAATTATGATTTTAAAATCAATACTAAAGCTGATCCTGATTCAAGTACCTTTTTGTTATTTTTAGTTAATATACTACCTATGGTATTAATATTAGGGTTAGGATTCTATTTTGTAACAAGACAAATGGGTTCTGCTAACAAATCAATGGATTTTGGTCGTAGTAGAGCTAAATTAAATGAAGATAGCAATAAAATAACATTTGAAAAAGTAGCTGGATTAGATGAAGAAAAAGAAGAAGTAGCAGAATTAATAGACTTCTTAAAAAATCCTAAAAAATTCCAAAGATTAGGTGCGAGAATACCTAAAGGAGTTTTATTAGTAGGTCCTCCAGGAACAGGTAAAACATTACTTGCAAGAGCAGTTGCTGGAGAGGCTAATGTACCATTTTATTATATAAGTGGTTCGGAATTTGTAGAATTGTTCGTAGGTGTGGGTGCCTCTCGTGTTAGAGATATGTTTAAACAAGCTAAACACAATGCTCCATGTTTAATCTTTATTGATGAAATCGATGCAGTTGGTCGTCAAAGAGGCGCAGGCTTAGGTGGCGGTCATGATGAAAGAGAACAAACTTTAAATCAACTTCTCGTAGAAATGGATGGTTTTGCAGCAAACCAAGGAGTAATTGTTATCGCCGCAACAAACCGTCCGGATATTCTTGATAATGCACTTTTAAGACCGGGTCGATTTGACAGACAGGTAGTTGTTGATGTACCCGATATGAAAGGAAGAGAAGCTATTCTCAAGGTACATGCACGAAATAAAAAAATAGATTCCTCGGTAGATCTTAGTGTCATTGCAAAGACTACAGCCGGATTTACCGGAGCAGATCTTGCAAATCTTCTTAATGAGGCTGCTCTTCTTGCTGCAAGATATAATCTCAGAACCATAGGCATGGAAGAAATCGAAAACGCAATGATAAAAATCGTTGTTGGAACAGAAAAGAAAACAAGGGTAATGAGCGAAAAAGAGAAAAAACTTACTGCGTTCCATGAAGCCGGTCATGCTATCGTTTCAAAGCTCCTTCCCGATCAGGATCCGGTTCATCAGATTTCAATAATTCCACGCGGAAGAGCCGGTGGTTATACTATGAATTTACCTATGGAGGATAAATCATATACAACCAAAGGAGATATCCTTGCAAGCATTATGGTTTTACTTGGAGGTCGTGCCGCGGAACAAATTACTCTTGATGATATCAGCACAGGTGCTTCCAATGATATTCAACGCGCCACTTCTGCTGCAAGACAAATGGTGACTAAATACGGCATGAGTGATTCTCTTGGTCCTGTGTGCTATACAAATGATCATGATGAAGTATTTATTGGAAGAGATTTTGTTCAGTCAAAAAGCGTAAGCGAAAATGTTGCTGCTAAAATCGACGCTGAAGTATCGAAAATTATTTCTGAATGCTATGACAAGACAATTAATCTCATAAATAACAACATGGAAAAACTTAACAATGTCGCTGAAGCTCTTATGAAATTTGAAAAGATTTCAGGCGAAGAATTTGAAAAAGTATTCAATGGCGAACAGCTTCCTGAGCTCCCGGCAATTGAAAATTAAAAGAATCATTAATTATATTCTATATGCAAAACACCCGTCAGGTTGACTGATGGGTGTTTTTGTTAACTGTATATTTTTTTAAAATACTAATCGGAACATACTGTGGATCAATAAAAGGATTTTTTACAGTCAATAAGCTCAGTGATTTTTTAACCAATACATTTTCTTCATTCATAATTATCACCGTATATTCTGTTATTTAAAATTACATACAGCATTAATTATTATATGAAAAAATAAAGATTATAATCAAAATATTATATTCTCACGCCTAATATATGAATGCACCTTATAGTTTCATAATTGTAGGTTGAAAGATTTCTTTGATAGGAATCTTCAGAATGAGCACATATATAATATATTTTTCCGCTAAGTGTGCGTATTACAGATGTCAATACCAATGTGTGATAAAAGTTCCCATCACTATTGCCAAGTTGTATTATATCTCCGGGGATGATTTGCTGCAAAGGACGTTCTTCACCAAAAGGTCCTACATCTTCATTATTTGTCATAAAATTATAAAAAAAATCAACACCGGTCCATGAAGGTGATTTATCATTTGCATTAATATAATACCATCCAAAATCCGGAGTATAATTCATTACATTTGATCCCGCATATACACATTGCGATGCAAAATTTGTACAATCACCACCAATTCCTTCGTAATTGTAAAAATCAGGATTTCTGGACAACGCCCATCGTCTTGCATAACTTACTGCCATGCGTCTTTCATATTCAAAAATCATGTAAATTCCTCCCCTAAACGCCAAAGAATTGCAATATACCCTGATATATAGCAAATGCGAAGCCGTAAGGATCATCACGAAGCTTTATAGCGTCATCATAATTAGATATAAATGCAAGCTCTACCAAAACAGCAGGCATAGCAGTTTTACGAAGAACATACAATCCGGGTCTTGCAAATACTCCGCGATTTTGGGTTCCCATTCTGTAGGTTATAGCATCAACGATAAGCTTCGCAAGAGTAAATGCTTCTCCTGTGCTTTGATATACATAAGCTTCAGTCCCATTTCCCGCAGGATTAACCGAACCATTTGTATGAATACTTATAAAATAATCTGCACCCCAACGGTTTGCATCATTAACTCTTGTTCGAAGACTTGTAGAATTGTTTGTACCAAGTATTACACTTGAGTTTTGACGTGAAAGTTTTGCTTCAAAATTGGGATTTGAACTCAAAAGATCATAAAGATATCTTCCCACAATATAGGTTACATCCTGTTCCTTAAGCCCATTCCCTTCAGCTCCTGTATTTGGTCCTGAAGGATTATGTCCCTGATCAATATATATTTTAATAGCCATATTACCACCCATATTTAAATAATCATAATATATAGTATGACAAGTGATATTTTTTGTGATAAAATAATGAATTTATAATATAATCTTGACTTAAAATATTTTTAATGATATTATTATAGTAATTTCTGACACCAAATATAATGATTATGAGGCGGAAGATTGTTAATTTCAAATATTTGTCTGTATACTTATCTGCTATATTTTCAGACAGTTAATTAACACTCCGTAATGTCCGGAGTGTATTTTTTTTGAAAGGGAGTTTTTATATGTATAATCCAAAGTCACTAAAAGCAGAAGAATTTATAAATCACGAAGAAATACTTGAAACACTTAAATATGCCGATGAAAACAAAAATAATTTGGAACTTGTTGATCAGATTATTGAAAAAGCAAAACTTAGAAAAGGACTTTCCCATAAAGAAGCTTCCGTTTTGCTTGCATGTGATAATGAAAAAAGAGTTAACGAGATATACGACCTTGCAGAACAAATTAAAAAAGATTTTTACGGCAACAGAATTGTTATGTTTGCCCCATTATATCTATCAAATTATTGTGTCAACGGTTGCGTATATTGTCCATATCATTTAAAAAACAAAACTATCCCCCGTAAAAAGCTTACACAAGAAGAAGTAAAAAAAGAAGTAATTGCTCTTCAAGACATGGGACACAAAAGACTTGCGATTGAAGCAGGTGAAGACCCTGTTAATAATCCGCTTGAATATATACTTGAATGTATAAAAACAATATATTCCATAAAGCACAAAAACGGAGCCATAAGACGAGTTAATGTTAATATTGCAGCAACTACGGTAGAGAACTATAAAAAGCTTAAAGAGGCAGGAATAGGAACATATATTCTTTTCCAGGAAACTTACCACAAAGAAAGCTACGAAAAACTTCATCCAACCGGACCCAAACACGATTATGCTTACCACACCGAAGCCATGGACAGAGCGATGGAAGGCGGAATTGACGATGTAGGTCTCGGAGTTTTATTTGGTCTTGAACTCTACAGATATGAATTTGCCGGACTTCTAATGCACGCTGAACATCTCGAAGCAGTTCACGGCGTCGGTCCGCACACTATCAGTGTTCCCAGAGTAAAAAAAGCTGATGACATTGACCCTTCTGAATTTGATAACGGCATCAGCGATGAAATCTTTGCCAAGCTTTGTGCATTAATACGTATTTCCGTCCCCTACACAGGAATGATAATTTCAACAAGAGAAAGTCAGGAACTTCGTGAAAAAGTAATCAGACTTGGCGTTTCACAGATTAGCGGAGCATCAAGAACCTCTGTTGGAGGTTACAGCGAAAAAGAACGTCCCCATGATACAGAACAGTTTGATGTTTCTGATCAAAGAACTCTCGATGAAGTTGTTCGATGGCTTATGTCTGCAGGATATATCCCGTCTTTTTGCACAGCATGTTACCGCGAAGGAAGAACAGGCGACAGGTTTATGACACTGCTTAAAAACGGTCAGATTCAGAACTGCTGTCATCCAAATGCACTCATGACGCTCAAAGAATTTTTGATGGATTATGCAAGTGAGGAAACAGTCAAAATCGGAAACGAACTCATTAAAGCTGAACTTTCCAATATTCCAAATGACAAAGTACGCGAAATAGCAAAAAACAATTTAAAAGCAATAGAAGAAGGCTCAAGAGATTTCAGATTTTAATTTATATCTTCCAAAAACCGTTGCGGCAAATCAGCTGTAACGGTTTTTTTCTCTTTGGTAAACGGATGTGTAAATATAATTTTTGAGCAATGAAGCTTAAATGATTTTTGACTGTTAGAATCCGAATCATACAGAAAATCATTAAGCAAAGGATGTGAAATGTTTTCGCAATGAACTCTTATCTGATGTGTTCGTCCTGTATATAATTTAAATTTCACAACGCTGTTTCCGTTTATCTCTTCAAGAACCTTATATCCTGTTTTGGAGTATTTTCCCTTTTCCGATATGCATCTTTTAATTATACTGTCTTCGTGTCGTCCTATAGGTGCATCAATTGTTCCCGACTTGTTATAAAAAATCCCTTTACAAACACCGATGTATTCTTTATCAATTGTTGAATTATATTCTTTTGTACACATTTTAGATGCAGAAAAAGCGTTTTTGGCAATCAAAACAATTCCCGATGTCAATCTGTCAAGTCTTGTTACAATATGTAGTTCACAGTCTTTTTCGCGTAAATATTTAACAGCAATATTTGCTAAAGTGTCACTATGATGATTTTGTGAAGGATGTGTAGGCATTCCGGATAATTTGTTAATACACAAAACATCTTCATCTTCATACAAAACATCAAGTTCTCCCTCAATAGGTTCTATTGAATTAATTTGCGATGAAGGACAAAGAATTTTAATAATGTCACCGGGAAATACTTCAGACACTACTTTTGATTCTTTACCATTTAATAGTATTAAACCATTATATTTAATCTTCGTTATAAAACCTGATGTCAATTCAAATTGTTCACGAAGTACATGATTTATATCGGTGTTTTTATTGCTTATAAATTCGAGAACTCTCATATAAATATAATTCCACCTTGAATTGATTATAATAAAAAGAGGCTGTCTCAAACAGAAACAGCCCCTTAGTGATAAACTGTAATTATGCTTTTCCAACAGAACCAAAGAGCTCCATTTTTTCTTTAACGGTTTCTCTGATTGCATCGCAACCGGGTGCAAGAAGTTTTCTTGGATCAAAGCCCTTACCCTGAAGATCCTTTTCTGCTTCAATATATTTTCTTACAGCAGCTGCAAAAGAAAGTTGACATTCGGTATTAACATTAATTTTACAAACTCCCAACGAAATCGCCTTTTTAATCATGTCGGCAGGGATACCTGTTCCACCGTGGAGAACGAGAGGCATAGGATCGGTTTCTTTACTGATTTCTTCAAGAACATCAAATCTAAGACCTGCCCAGTTTTCCGGATATTTACCATGAATGTTACCGATGCCTGCAGCAAGCATATCAACACCGAGACCTGCAATCATCTTACATTCTTCCACATCAGCAACTTCGCCACTTCCGATAACACCATCTTCTTCACCGCCAATAGCTCCGACTTCGGCTTCAACGGAAATGCCTTTTTCATTTGCAATACGAATGAGTTCCTTTGTTTTTTCTATATTTTCAGCAATCGGATAATGTGAGCCATCAAACATTACAGATGAAAAACCGGCTTCAATACATTTGAGAGCATGTTCATAGCTACCATGATCAAGATGAATAGCAACAGGAACTGTGATGTTAAGCTCACTAATCATTCCCTTAACCATACCTACAACCGTTGTATAACCACACATATATTTTCCCGCACCTTCAGAAACACCAAGGATAACAGGGGAATTAAGCTCCTGTGCAGTGAGAAGAATGTTTTTAGCCCATTCAAGGTTGTTGATGTTAAACTGACCCACAGCATATTTACCCTTTTTTGCTTTTAAAAGCATATCTTTTGCTGATACTAACATTAATTATACCTCCAAAAATGAATTATACCATAATTATACAATTTACTTTGTTATATGTCAATAACAATTAACAACAAATATATTATATATTTTGGCATGAAGTATATACAACTATTTATCCAAAAATTTCATTATGCCAAGAAAAACTGCATATGCTATTTTATCCTGATAATTATTGTCACAGAGAAGTTTTTCTTCTCTGATATTAGATAAAAATCCACATTCAATTAAAACTGACGGCATTTTATTATTTTTAAGCAAAAACATCTTGCCGTTTACATGTTTAATCTTTCTTGTGTTAGAGGGATCTGCAAATTCAATCAATGAACTTTGAATAGATTCAGCAAGTATTTTATTCTCTTTTAACTCCCCATCATAGAACACTTGCGCACCGTAATATTTTTCATCTTCAAATTTATTCATATGAATACTTATAAAAACATCTGCATTGCTTTGATTAATTATTTGTTTTCTTAATTCAAGATCCTCAATTTTAATTTGTCTCAATTTCTTGTTATTTGTATCAACAATGCATTTATCATTATTACGAGTATAAACCACTTTTGCCCCGCTTCGGATTAATAAATCGCCGATTTTTCCGGATATAATCAGATTTAAATCCTTTTCTTCGACGCCGCTTTTTCCAACAGCTCCTCCATCCGGTGATCCATGTCCCGCATCTATTACAATTATTTTGTTGCAGGTAACAGGAGCTGAAACAGACTGAGTTGAATCAGATGAAATAAAATTCAAATAATAGCTTAGCATAAGCAAAAGTATAAGAATTAAGTTTGATACATGATATTTATTAAATGATATAATCAAAAAAATCACCCCGGAATATTTATACTATATTTTATTATATAAACATCCGGGGATATGAATTTATTTTTTTTCGGTATTCTTTTCGCTTTTGTATATGATTTTAGGGAATATTTTTTCGACAAGACTTATATTGTGCATTCCTGACATATACCCTGTTGCACAAGGGATATACATTAACAGACAAGCAATAATACGCGATCCGATATATCCCATGTCCAAAGCATCAACTATACCAATAAACGGCCAAAGAACAAAGCTTTGTATGGTAACTATTAAATCGGTATAAACTGATTTACTTATAAAAACAAAAGCTATATTAATAATAAAGTGAGGAAGCGCCATTAAAGCTCCCTTAAAATGAAACAACTTATGTGGTGCTTCTCCATCTTTAAGATGATTATTATGTATTATATTCATTTTGCGGTCTTTATTTCCCAAATTCCAAAATGTAGAATGAAATGCCCATACAAGAAGGAATCCGGTAAAAATGCTATATAGCAAAGTTGGTATTACAGATATAAAGAAATAAAAAGAAAACATAAAGGCAATAATCTGCATGCCGAAAAGTTCCAAATTTATAAGTATCGTTTTTTTACACATAATATCTCTCTCCGTTTTTTTCTTAATTATATACAATTTAAAAGAAAAAATCAAGACTAATTGATTATTTATTAATTTTATCGTAATAAAAAATCATGCAATGTTTATAATAAATTCATATTAAATTTATTTTGGAGGATATCATGAAAAAAATTATAACAGGAATATTATCTATTATGCTTTTATTAAACCTCGCCGGATGTGGCAACGGCAAATCCGGTGGTGCACATGTGTTTTATTATACCTATAGTGATACTTATATCTCAAATGTGAGAGCGAAACTTGGTGACAGTTTTAATAAAATGGATATATCATATCATGACTACGACAGCAATGGAAATCAAACCACTCAGACTGAGCAGGTTCAAACCGCTATTACAAAAGGCGCAAAGGCTCTTGTAGTAAATGTTGTCAACACAGGTTCTGATGACGCCGCTTCAGGAATTATAACTCAGGCGACAAAAGCTGATATACCCGTAATATTTTTTAACCGTGAAGTATCAGATAAAGTGGTAAACAGTTATAAAAACTGTGTTTTTGTCGGAACAGATGCAAAAGAAGCAGGACATATGCAAGGAGAAATGATTGGTGAATATCTTCTTAACAACTATGATAAAACAGATCTGAACGGTGACGGAAAAATATCATACATTCTCTTTAAAGGCGAAGAGGGAAATAATGAAGCAATATACAGAACACAATTTGCCGTAGAAGATGCAAACAATATTCTTGTTAATGCAGGAAAACCGGAACTTGAGTTTTACGATATTTCTAATCCAAATAAATACTTAGTTGATAAAAACGGTCAATGGTCTGCCGCCGCCGCAAATGAATATATGAGCACAGCTCTTACTTCCTTCAACGATGCAAATAATAATATGATTGAGCTTGTAATTTGCAACAATGACGGTATGGCAGAAGGAGCTATAACCGCACTTTCTTCTGTCGGTTATAACACAGGATCAAAAAAAATGATCCCTGTGTTCGGTGTAGATGCTACAGATGCTGCAGTTGAACTGATTAAAAATAACAGAATGACAGGAACAATTAAACAAGATGCAAATCTTATGGCAGAAACAATAGCTGTAATAACTTCAAATGCACTAAACGGTAAGGATCTTCTTGATAACATAGACAAAACATATATTGACAAAGGTGTAGCTAAAGTTCGTATTCCCTACTCAAAATATCTTGGACAATGATTAAATATATGACAAACAGGTGTATTAAATATGAAAAATGTTTTATTGGAAATGAAAAATATAACAAAAGAATTTCCAGGTGTGAAAGCTCTTGATAATGTATCTTTGATAATAGAAAAAGGTACTGTTCATGCTCTTATGGGCGAAAACGGTGCAGGAAAATCAACACTAATGAAATGCCTGTTTGGAATATACGCCAAAGATGGCGGTGCAATTATTCTTGATGGAAAAGAAGTTAATTTTAAAAACTCAAAAGATGCCCTTGAAAACGGTGTTGCAATGGTTCATCAGGAGCTTAATCAGGCACTCAAAAGAACTGTTTCGGATAATATTTGGCTCGGAAGATATCCGACATATTTTAAAACAATAGTAAATGAAAAAAAGATGTATAATGATACGAAACAAATTTTTGATTCGCTGAACATTAAAATCAATCCGAAAACCATTATGTCTTCTCTTCCGGTATCACAAAGACAAATGGTGGAAATTGCCAAAGCAGTTTCATATAACTCAAAAATAATTGTATTTGATGAACCAACATCATCATTAAATGATACAGAAGTAAAACACTTATTTGAAATAATTAACCGGTTAAAAGAAAAAGGATGCGGAATAATATATATTTCACATAAAATGGAGGAAATATTGGAGATATCAGATTATGTAACCGTTATGCGTGACGGAATGCACATTGCGACCCATAAAGCAAGTGATATGAACATCGACAAAATAATCAAACTTATGGTCGGAAGAGAACTGACTGCAAGATTTCCTGAAAAAACCAACAAACCGGAAGATGTAATTTTAAAAGTTGAAGAATTATCATCAACACACAACTTGCTTAATAATATCAGTTTCGTATTAAAAAAAGGTGAAATTCTGGGTATTGCAGGCCTTGCCGGCTCAGGAAGAACTGAACTTTTAGAAAATATTTTCGGCCTTTCAGAAAGAAAAAGCGGGAAAATTTTTCTACACGGAAAAGAGCTGAAAATCAAAAATACAAACGATTCCGTTAAAGCAGGTCTTGCCCTCGTCACAGAAGAAAGACGTGCAAATGGTATATTTGCAATACTTGATATATTGAGCAATGCAACAATTTCAAATCTAAGCAAATATATTAAATTTAATCTTTTTCTGGAAAAAAGGAAAATGAAATCAGATACTGATAACGTTATCAAGTCAATGAGAGTAAAAACCCCATCACAATCAACTCAAATACGAACCTTGTCCGGAGGTAATCAACAAAAAGTTATTTTTGGCAGATGGATGCTTACTGAACCTGAAATTTTAATGCTTGATGAGCCTACAAGAGGGATTGATGTAGGCGCAAAATATGAAATTTATCAGTTGATTATCGAAATGGCACAAAACGGGAAATCAATAATTATGGTGTCATCTGAAATGCCGGAACTTCTCGGTATTTGTGACAGAATTATTGTAATGTCCGGCGGAACAATTGCAGGAGAAGTAAATCCGGCAACAACGAACCAGGAAGAAATAATGTCGCTTGCTTCAAAATATGTATAAAGGTGGTTTGTATGGATAATAATCAAAACGTAAGTAATGCAAATAAAAGATTTAAAGTAAATAAAAACACAATAATTGAGTTTTTGATAGATAATTCCCTATATATTTTTATTATTGCCGCAATTATTGCAATCCAAATAATCAGTCCGATGTTTTTGTCTATCCCGTCAATAATAAACATTATTTCACTATCTGCGGCAAATCTACCTTTAGCACTTGGAATAGCAGGCTGCATAATTCTAACCGGAACAGACCTCTCAGCCGGCAGAATAGTCGGCGTTGTGGCATGTGTTTCAGCCTCGCTTTTGCAATCAACCGGATATGCAAACAAAATGTTTCCGGATTTAAATACAATGTCTGTCTATACAGTATTTATAATCGCACTTGCAATAGGCGGAATTGTCGGATTAATAAATGGGTTTTGTACTGCTAAATTTCATCTGCATCCGTTCATAGTAACTCTATCAACTCAATTAATAGTATACGGATTTCTGCTTATGTACCTTATGATTGGTAACAACAACGGACAATCAATTTCCGGACTTGATTCCTCTTTTACCAATCTTATAACAGGCAGTATTCTATCTATCGGAGAAACGGCAATCCCAAATTTTGTATGGTTTTCTATTATAATTACCGCCTTAATGTGGTTTATATGGAACAAAACAAAATTCGGAAAAAATATGTTTGCTGTTGGTTCAAATCCCGATGCAGCCAATGTTTCCGGTGTAAACGTAACAAGAACAATAATATATGTATTTACCCTTGCCGGTATTCTGTATGGAGTTACAGGATTTATTGAGGCGGCAAGAATCGGTTCAAACAGTGCGGCAACAGGTCTGAATTATGAATTGGATGCAATAGCGGCATGTGTCATCGGCGGAGTATCATTTGTAGGTGGAATCGGAAAGATAAGGGGTGTTATAATAGGTGTTGTCCTTCTTCGTATCATATTCGTCGGACTTACTTTTCTCGGAATAGATGCAAACATGCAATATGTTATTAAAGGCTTGATAATTCTCATTGCTTGTGCAATTGATATGAGAAAATATCTTGTAAAAAAATAATATTACATTTATCCGTCGTAAAAATAATTACGGCGGATTTTTGCATGTAAATGTTTTAAAAAACTTGACAATTCACATAAATAAGCATATAATATAAGTTATATTTTACTAATTATGGAGGTAATGACATGAAGATTACGTTAAAAGGAGATGTCAGAGAGTTTGACTCAGCTCAAACAGTTTATGACATCGCAAAATCTATCGGCGACGGCTTAGCGCGCAGTGCAATGGGCGCTCTTGTAAACGGAGAGGTTAAAGAACTCACCTACACCGTGACCCGGGACTCCGACGTTGAAATCCTTACCTTCGACGATGAACAGGGAAAACTTATTTTAAGACACACCGCTTCGCACATTCTTGCACAGGCTGTTAAAAGACTTTATCCCGATGTAAAGCTTGCAATCGGACCTGCGACTGACAGCGGTTTCTATTATGATTTTGACACTGAAATCAGCTTTACAAACGATGATCTTGTCAAAATTGAAGCTGAAATGAAAAAGATTGTCAAAGAACGCATAAAGCTTGAAAGATTTGAACTCCCCAGAGCCGAAGCTATTGCATTTATGGAAGAAAAAGGCGAGCCTTACAAAGTTGAACTTATTAACGACCTTCCTGAAGATGCTGTTATTTCGTTCTATAAACAAGGCGATTTTACCGACCTTTGTGCCGGCCCTCATCTATTTGACACTGCACCCGTAAAAGCATTTAAACTGCTTTCGGTTACCGGTGCTTATTGGCGCGGAAGTGAAAAAAACAAAATGCTTCAGCGTATATATGGTACTGCTTACACAAACAAAGATGAACTGAATGCTCATCTTGAAATGCTTGAAGAGGCAAAAAAACGCGACCACAATAAACTCGGCAGAGAACTTGGTTATTTTACAACAGTCGACCTTATTGGACAGGGACTTCCCATTATGCTTCCAAAAGGTGCACGTGTAATGCAACTCCTCCAGAGATTTGTTGAAGACCATGAGCAAAAACACGGTTGGTTGCTCACTAAAACACCTTATATGGCAAAAAGCGATCTTTACAAACTTTCCGGTCACTGGGATCACTATCAAGACGGTATGTTTGTTTTGGGTGATGAAGAAAAAGACAAAGAAGTGTTTGCTCTTCGTCCTATGACCTGTCCCTTCCAATATCAGGCATATCTTTCCAAAATGAGAAGCTATCGCGATCTTCCGCTAAGATATAACGAAACATCAACTCTTTTCAGAAATGAAGCTTCCGGTGAAATGCACGGCCTCATAAGAGTTCGTCAGTTCACAATTTCCGAAGGTCATCTTATGTGTCGTCCGGATCAACTTGAACAAGAATTTAAAAACTGTCTTGAAATGGCAATTTATATGCTGAAAACTCTTGGTCTTTATGAAGATGTTTCCTACAGATTCTCACAGTGGGATCCCGATGACAGAGATAAATATATTGGTACAAAAGAACAGTGGGATGAAGCTCAGGGCATTATGGAAAACATTCTTAATCACCTTGAAATTCCTTATAAAATCGGCATTGGTGAAGCTGCTTTCTACGGTCCTAAGCTCGATATTCAGATTAAGAACGTATTTGGCAAAGAAGATACCCTCATCACAATCCAGATTGACCAGATGCTTGCCGAAAAATTCGGCATGGAATATATTGATTCCGACGGAGAAAAGAAAAATCCTTATATCATTCACAGAACATCCATCGGATGCTATGAAAGAACACTTGCTCTTCTTATTGAAAAATATGCCGGTGCTCTTCCCACATGGCTCTCTCCCACTCAGGTTCAGATTATTCCTGTATCGGAAAAATATTTTGATTATGCTGAAAAAATCAAAAATGAACTTGAGGATGCCGGACTCAGAATTGAAGCTGATTTCCGAAACGAGAAACTTGGTTACAAAATCAGAGAAGCTCAGATGGAAAAAATCCCTTATATGCTTATTGTCGGCGAAAAAGAAGAAGCTGAAAACACAGTTTCCGTGAGATCAAGAAAAGACGGAGACATAGGTTCAATGAGTGTTTGCAATTTCATTGCAAAAATCAAAGAAGAAGTGGAAACAAAAGCTCGCTAATTTTAATTTTTAACCATCGGCACAGTTATTAAACGCTGTGCCGATAAATTTATAATTTGAAAGGTAGTAATTATGCATTTTTGGGGACATTTAAAAACAATCACTAAACACAGACATTGTGTCATAAAACACTGCGCTAAATGCGGCATATTTTGGCAAGGTCTAAGACATGATTTGTCAAAATATTCACCAACAGAGTTTAGGCAGGGCATTAAGTTCTATACCGGCACAAGAAGCCCAAATGAAGGCGAAAGAACAACCAATGGTTACAGCCTTGCCTGGATTCATCATCAGGGCAGAAACAAGCACCATTTTGAGTATTGGAAAGATTACAGCATGGAATCCAAACAGCTTGAACCGGTTAAAATGCCCTATCGTTATATTGTTGAGATGTTTTGTGACCGTGTGGCGGCCAGCAAGACATATCTTAAAGATGCATACACCGAAAATCATCCGCTTGAATATTTTATGAGAGCAAAAAAAACCAGATGTATCCATCCGGATACATCTGATGAGCTTGAAACCTTGCTGATAATGCTTGCCGAAAAGGGCGAAAAAGAAACTTTTAAGTTTATAAAACAAAGAATTAAAAACAAATATACCTATTGATTTATTTTCCCAAATTGTTTTCTCTTGAATAATAAAACAGATATTGCTGTGCAACACCGGCATACTTTCCGAAATATTCTGTCGCAAAGCTTTCAATTTGTTTTTGTGTTGCTTTTTCATTAAGATAAAGAGTCTGAACCGTGCGTTTAACCCAAACGTCAATCGGAAATGACTCTTTTTTTTCTGCCGAAAAAAGCAAAACACAGTCGGCAACCTTGGGACCTACACCTCTGATTTTCATAAGCTCCGCTTTTGCATCGGCATATGAAAGATTTTTAAGTTCCGAAAGATTCACATCACCCCTTAAAAGCTTTTGAACAGCATCAACTATGTATCCTGCTCTGTAGCCGGCTTTAAGAGGAATTAAATCATCTTCTTTAATATCTTTCATTTCTTCAAGTGTCGGAAATGCATAATATGTTTTTCCGTTATACTCCAGTTTCTTTCCATATAATTCAGAAAGAGCGGCAACAATTTTTTTGATTCTCGGAATCTGATTTTGAGTTGATATGATAAAAGAAATCAGGCACTCGAAAATTTCTTGATTGAGAATTCGTATCCCCCACCCGAATTCAATCGCCGATTTAACATTTTCGTCAACTGAAACAGCTTTTTTTATCTCTTTGTAGTCGGTATCAAGGTCAAGATAGTGTCGCCAATATTTTTCGAATTCTTCAAGATTAATATTTTTTATTGTCAGTACATTTTCTGAATAAGAAATGTTTACGGGTTTTGAAAAGGCAATACCTGTGAAAGAGCCGTCTTTCTCCTCATCCCATCTGAAACACTGTCCGCATAAAAATGTGTGGGATGGTTCAAAATCCGATACTTCGCTTACTATAATTCCTTCATTTGTTTCTTTTACTTTCATTTTAATCACCAAAAACATTTTATCAGATTTTTCTTCGTAAATCAACATAAAATTATTATTGTAAATAACAAAATTGCTTTTAAGACTTGCTATTACATAAACCATAATCTAAATCATGGAATTTTTGTATACATTTTCCCGGAAAACTTTCAAAAAAAAGTTTTCTTTTTCAAAAAAGTATGATATAATATAATGAATTGTATTATGATAACAAAAGGAGCATTTTAATTATCATGAAAAATAAGATATGTGTCATTTTCGGTGGCGAGTCCACAGAGTATGAAATCTCATTAAGATCTGCATATTCTGTAATCTCAAATCTCGATAAAACAAAGTATGAAATTATAACCGTCGGAATAACAAAAGACGGAAAATGGTTTTTATACGACGGTGATTATGATAATATTCCGGCAGATAACTGGTATAATGAAAATTTATCCGAAGTTAACATTGCTCACGGCTTGAAAGAGTCTGCGCTTATGGTAAATGATGGAGATACATACAAAAAAATTCCATTCGATGTAGCATTCCCCGTTCTTCACGGCAAAAACGGCGAAGATGGTACAATTCAGGGACTTTTCGAGCTTTCAGGGATTAAATATGTTGGTGTTGGTGTGATCGCCTCCGCTTGCGGTATGGACAAAACGTTTACAAAAGTGATTATGCAAAATGCCGGTATTCCCCAGGCAGACTGGGTTGTTATCACAAACCATGATGCATTGAATCTTGATGCTAAAATCAGTATTATTGAAGAAAAATTAGGATATCCCGTTTTCATTAAGCCTGCTAATGCAGGTTCATCAATCGGAATAGGTAAAGCAAAAAACAAAGATGAGCTCATTTCGGCAATTAACGAAGCTCTGAAATTCGACCGTAAAATATTGGTTGAAGAATTTTTAAGCGGTCACGAAGTGGAGTGTGCAGTTCTCGGAAATCGTGGCGACATCGAAGCTTCGTGTGTCGGTGAAATTGTTGCATCTGCAGAGTTCTATACATATGATGCAAAATACAGTTCAAGCTCAACCAGTGAACTTTATATTCCTGCAAAAATTGACGATAAATATTCACAAGCAGTCAGAGACTATGCAATTAAAGTTTTTGAAGCACTTGATGGAAAAGGACTTTCAAGAGTTGACTTTTTTGTTGATGAATCAAAAGATAAGGTATGGCTTAACGAAATTAACACAATGCCGGGATTCACCAGCATAAGCATGTATCCCAAACTTATGGAAGCCAGCGGATATTCATACTCCGAGCTTCTCAATAAACTTATCGAAATTGCCCAAAATTAATTTAATTATCGGAGATAAACAATGGATAAAAAATATTTAATATCAATTAAAGGTCTTCAGTCATATGGTGATGATGACACAACCGATGTCAGTCTTACAACAGAGGCTGATTTCGAACACCGGGACGGTGTATATTTCATAGATTATGAAGAATCGGAACTGACCGGACTTGAAGGCACAAAAACATCGATTGAAATAGGCTCAAACTATGTTTCACTTACGCGAAACGGATCCGTCAATACACAGATGCTTTTTATGAAGGATCGAAAAACAAACACCTATTACAACACCCCTTACGGTGATTTATTAATCGGAATTTTCACTGATAAAATGAATATTGATGTTGATAAAACCGGTGGTAAAATAAATGTTGACTATTATCTTGATGTTAATAGTCAAACATCAAGCAAGAACAACTTTGAAATAGAAATTAAAAGACAAAATGCTTAATACAGAGAGGTACATTAAATGAATAATATAATTTTTGAGACTAAAAAACAAATACGGGATACTATTTATAACGCAATAGAAAATATTAAAAGTAATATTAATATTGATGATGATGCTTATGAAAAAGCTCTTGCTATTGAAATTGAGACAGAAATCCCAAAAGAAAAAACTCACGGAGATTTCTCCTCAAACATTGCGATGAAACTTACAAAAATATTAAGAAACTCTCCTGTAAACATCGCAAAAGCACTCATTGATTCAATGAACACCGAAAATACCTACATCGAAAAAATTGAAATAGCAGGCCCCGGTTTTATAAACTTTTATCTTTCGAAAAACAGAATTTATGATGCACTGAAGAAAGCATATGTTGCAGGGGACGATTTCGGCAAACTCGATGTGGGCAAAGGTAAAAAAGTTATGGTTGAGTTTGTAAGTGCAAACCCCACCGGTCCCATGCATATGGGCAATGCTCGCGGAGGTGCCCTCGGTGACAGTCTTGCAAGTATTTTAGAAACAGCCGGCTATGACGTTACAAGGGAATTTTATATTAACGATGACGGAGCTCAGATTGAAAAATTCGGTAATTCTCTTGAAGCAAGATACATTCAGGCATTAAAAGGTGAAGATGCGGTTGAATTTTCCGAAGACTGGTATCAGGGAAATGATATCAAAGTTCATGCACAGAATTTCATTGAAATTCACGGTGATAAATATCTTGAATGTTCAAGCGAAGAACGAAAAAAAGCTCTTGTTGCTTACGGTCTTGAAAAAAATATTGCAAAATTAAAATCTGATTTGTCAGACTACCGAATTAACTATGATGTATGGTTCAACGAAAGCAAAATACATAAAAACGGTGAAGTAGCCGAGACCATCGAACTTTTGAAAAAAAGCTCTCTCACCTATGAAAAAGACGGTGCATTATGGTTTAAATCAACCGAGTTTGGTGCTGAAAAAGATGATGTTTTGATTCGTGCTAATGGATTTCCCACCTATTTCGCTGTTGATATTGCATATCACAGAAATAAATTTGAAAAAAGGAACTTTGATCAGGTAATAAATATCTGGGGTGCAGACCATCACGGTCACGTTGCCAGAATGAAAGGTGCCATGGATGCCATCGGTTGCGACGGAAATAAGCTTGAAATCATCATTATGCAGCTTGTTCGTCTTGTTAAAGGTGGAGAAGCGGTCAGAATGAGCAAACGTACCGGTGAAATGATAACACTCTCTGACCTTGTAGAAGATATTGGCATTGATGCGGCAAGGTTTTTCTTCAATCTTCGTCAGGCAGGAAGTCATCTCGAATTTGATCTTGACCTTGCAATAGCCCAAAACAACGAAAATCCCGTATTCTATGTACAATATGCTCATGCAAGAATAGCAAGCATCATACGGAATCTCGAAGACGAAGGTATAAAACTTTTGCCTGTTGACAACATTGATTTGTCACTCCTTAAAGATGACGCAGAAATAGAACTTATCGAAAAGATTATCTCCTATCCAAACGAAATTTATCTTGCATCAGTTTCTATGGAACCCAGTAAATTAACAAGATTTGCGATGGATTTATCAGCACTTTTTCATTCATTCTATAACAGCTGCAGAGTTAAATGTGAAGATGAAAAGATGTGTCAGGCAAGACTTCTTCTTTGTCATACAACAAAAAATGTTATTAAGAACGTATTTAAAATCTTAAAAATTGAAGCCCCTGAAAAGATGTAATGAAAGCAGGAGAAAACGATGCTCAAAATATGCAATAAATTATGTTTTATATTTTTTACACTTACAGTTATTTTTTCAACACTTGCTTATGCAGATGAATCAATTCAATCATCGATCGATACACAGCAGGAAAGCAACAACGAAACATTAACGCCGGATAAAGCTGTCGACTATTATAATCAGGCTGTTTCACTGATAATGAGCAGATATAAATTTGATGTTAGCAAAGAAGATTTATACAGAGCAACCGTTGAACATTTAATCAAAGAAAATCCTGAAATTATTTATGAAGTATTTTCGGGACTGTTTGGTTCTCTCGACAAATATACAACATATTATTCCGAGGAAGAAATGCAAAGTTTTATTACAGGTATAAGCGGTGAAATTTGCGGCATAGGTGTAATGATTACCACGGTTAACAACGGACTTTTAATTACTAACGTTTATGAAGATACTCCGGCTATGGAATCGGGGCTTATGATCGGTGACATAATTACAAAAGTCGGTGATATAAATCTTGCCGGACTTGACATAAGTATTGCGCAAAGCTATGTTTTGGGGGAACCCGGGACATCAGTTAATCTTACAATAAACAGAAAAGGTTCTGAGTTTCAGATAAATCCTGTCAGAAGAAAGGTTTATGTAAGCAACGGCTATTATCAATGTCTTGAAAACGATACAATAGGTTATATCTGTCTATCGGAATTTGATGAACATATTGCAGATTATACCAAGGGTGCATTATCTGTTTTTGATTCGAAAAATATTACCGATATAATTCTTGATCTAAGAAACAATCCCGGCGGATCTCTGAATGCAATGGTTGAATTATGTAATCTTTTTGTTCCTGCAGGTCCTGTTATAAATCTCGAATATAAAAATCCATTCAGGAATGTTGTTCTTTATTCTGAAAATAATTATATTAAATACAATCTTATTGTACTTATAAATGAAAACAGCGCAAGCGCATCCGAAGCTTTCGCTGCAGCTGTACAGGATAGCGGAGCAGGAATTGTTGTCGGTTCAAAATCATTCGGAAAAGGAACAATGCAAAATCTATTGAACCTTAAAATTGGCGGTGGAATTAAAATAACTGAAGCAGAGTTTTTGTCTCCTAACATGAGAAAAATCAACGGTATTGGAGTTACTCCTGATGTAATTGCACCGGATAAAACAGTTGCATATGAAAATTCAAAATTCAATTCTGTAACATATGAACGCATTCTTAAAGAGGGAGATGTGGGAGAAGATGTTATGGCTATTGAACAAAGATACTATGCACTTGGTCTTTCTGTAGGAATCCCGGACGGAATTTATGATAATAAAACATATACTGCTGCAATAAATTTCCAAAAAATTACAGGTCTGTATCCATATGGTGTAACTGACATAACAACACAATTAAAGATCGAAGAAGTGTTAAATGGTAATGATGTTGTTCTAAACACATCTTTGGAAAAAGCCATAGATATCTTCAAAAATGATGATTGGACAAAATATAAGCATGAATGGGATGCTCAATGATGTTTATTTAAATCATTCACTATTTTAAAACCAATCATAATAACATATACAGACAAATATATCCAAATTATTACCGTTAACGAAAAATAAAATAATGAAGTATAGGTAATATCTTTAATTTCATTTGATATATAAAGTGAAAACAGAAAAAACAAAACGCATATTACAAATGAAGTAAGCAATGATGCTATGCAAACATGCTTTACTGATGGCTTGACAATAAAACAATCTTTGTGTTTCCAGTCAGGAAGATACGAATATCCGAAGACAACTAAACCATATACGAAAAAGTAAAAAAATACCTTTTGCAGAACTGAAAATAATACTTTGTACTCATTGATATTAAATAAGGCAGATATAATTCTCAACCCGAATAAACCGCTTATAATAAGAAAAACAATAATTAAAGCAAAAACTATCGAAAGAATTAACCCGCGTATTCTTTTTATAAAATAGTTTTTGCTTTTTGTTATATTTAAAATAATATTGAATCCTTCCGACATGGCATTAAAGCCCTTCCCTGCTGACCACGCACTCAGCAGGGTTCCAAAAGAAATAAGGTGCGAAAAATTATAATTAATATCAAAAAATAAACTCGCTAAAAATTTATTTATAAGAGCAGTCAAAGGAACAAAAGATAAAATAAAAAAATATGATACTTTTGCACTGTAAGCACTTATGTGAAAAGTTTTACATTCGCTGTAAAAAAAACGTATACAATCATATATTTTTTTAAATTTATCACATATGTTCATATATACACCATATCAAAAGACTTTTAAAAGATTATTTCTGAACTGTTTCCAAAAACCACATTTCGTAACACTTGAAGAAAATATGAGTTCTACCCTATCAACCTCTTTCCCGTTATTTTCAATGATAATATACCCCGCACAATCACCTTTATTTATAGGTGCATTGAATCGCTTTTTCAAAGATAATTTACAAGAAAAGGCATCATCGCAATTTTTTTCTTTAACAATACAATAATCGGACTTCGGAATAATTGCAACACTATTCTTTTCCCCTTTTTCTACAGAAATTATTCTGGAATAGTTTTCAGAATCAACAATTGTTTCAGATAAATAATTATTAAATCCGTAATTTAACAATGTAACAGCATCAGCCTGACGAAGTTTTGATGTTTCAGCACCCATTATAACAGCAATAAGATGCATATTATCACGTTTAGCTGTAGCACTTATACAAAATCGTGCATTATCGGTACTTCCCGTTTTTAATCCGGTGGCACCATCGTAATATTTTATCAATTTATTTGTATTAGAAAGGGTAAATGTTCCATTTCTGAGAGAATCCATCCAAATAGTCGTAAATTGAAAAATATCATTATATTTCATAAGTTCCCTTGACATAATAGCTATATCTCTTGCGGTAGAATAGTGTCCATCTTCATCAAGTCCGTTGCAATTTACGAAATTAGTGTTAATCATTCCAAGTCTTTTAGCAGTTTCATTCATTCTTAAAACAAATGCACTCTCACTGCCACTGACATATTCAGCCATAGCAACCGAAGCGTCATTTCCGGAAGCCACAGCTATACCCTTTAAAAGATCTCTAACACTGATTTTTTCCCCTTCATCAAGAAAAATAGTAGATCCACCATAGCTTTTAGCATTCGCACTTCCGGTAACAATATCATCATAACTAATATTTCCGGCATTAATTTCTTCCATACAAATCAACAATGTCATTATTTTAGTAACACTTGCCATCGCTCTTATTTCGTCAGGGTTCTTTTCATATAAAACTTCACCCGATTCATAGTCCATAAGAATAGCAGACGGACAATTAAGAGATAGTAAATCATTTTCACCCTCTGCATTAGAATTAAAGCAATAAGAAGTAAATATCAGTATTGTTATAACGATGTATGAAATAAACTTTTTCAATATAATCACCCATTAAAATATATATTACAAATCAAGAATAATATTACAGGCAGATTTGTTTACATAATTATTTTATTGTAAACAACAAATTGTTTGCGTTTATCTTTTCTTGACATATATCATCAATTGTGGTATATTTGTATGAGAATTTTAAGACTAACATCAAAAGGAAAGGACATTGAATGTGAGTACACTTTTTAAAAGTATATTTAACTACATAGTATACCTGTTTGAATTTTTAATAGATTATGTAACAGCCATAAAAGAAACTTTTTTAAGTTTTTCACGTATGAACGAAATGAATATATACGAAATTGCTGATACGTTCAAAGCAGCAATAACATATGTTTTGGCCTTTTTATGTGCATACAGAATAATCTATACCATAGTCGGAGCGATAACAACAAGAAAATTTAAACCAACAAACAACAAGCATAAATATGCAGTTCTTATTGCTGCACGTAACGAAGAAAAAGTTATCGGAAACTTATTGGATAGTCTGAATAAGCAAGATTATCCCTCTGACTTAATAACAACTTTTGTAATTGCCGATAACTGTACAGACAAGACTGCAGAAATAGCCCGAAAATACGGTGCAACTGTCTACGAAAGATTTGATAACGAAAGACGAACAAAAGGGTTCGCTCTTCAATTTCTATTTAACAGAATTGAAGAGGATTTTGGTATAAAATCATTTGAAGGATATTTTATTTTTGATGCAGACAACCTTGTTAAAAAAGATTATGTTACCAGAATGAATGAAGCTTTTGATGAAGGTGAAAAAATTATATGTTCATATCGTAACACAAAAAACTTTGATGACAACTGGATTTCTGCCTCATACGCCATACATTGGCTCCGTTCAATAAGACTTAACAACAGACCCAGATCTTATTTTAATGTTGCAACAAATATTCAGGGAACAGGCTTTTTATTTTCCAATGAATTTGTTTTAAATGGATGGAATTATACTTCCTTAACCGAGGACAGAGCATTCACTGCTGATGCAGTTGCAAATGGACATACCATTTCATATAACGATGCCGCTGAATTTTATGACGAACAACCTACCGGTCTCAAAATTGCTCTCAGACAAAGAACCCGTTGGGGAAAGGGACATATCCTTGCTTTTTTCGAATCCGGGGGAAAATTGTTGAAAAATATTTTCACATCAAAAGGATTCAGACAACGTTTTATGTCTCTTGACATATTATTACACATTACTCCAATAAATCTGATTGAGTTTTTATTCGCTCTGTTCTCTTATGTATGCTATTTCATAATATACATAAATCAAGGTTTTTTATCTTGTATATTAACTATATTAGGTTGGAGAGCAGCCGGAAGACTTGGAATGCATTTGTATGGCATTGCAGAAGCAACGTATGTTTTTATTTCAGAACGCAAGAGAATTAAAAAAATAAAATGGTATAAAAAAATATGGTATAGTTTTATGTGGCCCTTGTTTGATTTTATCGGCGCATGGACAATGTATGCGTCAATATTTATGAAGGTCTCGTGGAAACCAATCCCCCATGATTCACAGGTAAAGATAGAAGATACACAGGCAGTCACCATTCAAAAAGAATTAGTCAAGAAAAACTAAAGCTCGTAATTATTATATATATACCAAAAAAACATCCTACCAAACGATTAACGTCTGCATAGGATGTTTTTTCATATAATTATTTATTCGAGAACCGTAATTTTAATATCATTTTCGAGTAATGCTTTCGTAGCTTTATCATTGTTGTCAACTCTGAAAATCATGTATGCTTTTCCCGGAGCACTGGACATAAATGCATATGTATATTCTACCATAACATCAGCATTATTAAGCACAGATAGAACAGCAGCCATGCTTCCGGGTTTATCTTCAATTGCAACAGCAAGAACAGAAGTTGCAACCGCAGTATAACCTGCATCTCTCAATACATCTCTGGCGCGCTCAGGCTTATCGGTGATTACTCTGAGAATACCAAAATCTTGTGTATCGGCAATCGAAAGCGCCTTTAGGTTAATATCGTGTTCTGCCATAAATTTTGTAACTTCAGCGAGAGCACCTTTTTTGTTCTCAATAAAAACAGAAATTTGTTTAACGCTCATTATTAATCTCCTTTCAGTCACAATCAGTCATGAAGTTTTCTTTTATCAACAACTCTAACTGCTTTACCTTCGCTTCTCGCAATGCTCTTTGGAGGTACAAGATGCATGTTGGGTTTTATACCAAGCATAGTCTTTACAGCTTCAGCAAGTTGTTTTTCTTTAATTGATACATCTTTAACAGTATCAGAGAACTGTTCACTTGTAAGCTCAACGTAAACATCAAGAGTATCATTATTATTTGCTCTGTCAACTTCAATACGATAGTTAGGTGAATATCCTTGCTCAAGAAGAACTGTTTCAATCTGTGACGGGAATACATTAACACCTCTGATGATAAGCATATCATCGCTTCTACCCATGGGTTTAGTCATTTTAATAAAAGTACGTCCACAAGAACATTTTTTTCGTGAAAGAACACAAATATCCCTTGTTCTGTAACGAAGAAGCGGAAAAGCTTCTTTATCAAGAGTTGTAAACACGAGTTCGCCTTTTGAACCTTCAGGAAGTACTTCTCCGGTATCAGGATCAATAATTTCGGGAATGAAGAAATCCTCATTAATATGCATACCGGTTTGTTCAGTACATTCAAATGAAACACCGGGTCCACACATCTCTGTAAGACCATATATGTCGTAAGCTTTAATTCCAAGAGAATTTTCAATATCTCTTCTCATTTCTTCAGTCCATGGTTCTGCACCGAAAATACCGGCTTTAAGTTTGTTATCATCAGGTGTATAACCCATTTCTTTTAATGTTTCACCTATATATGCAGCGTATGAAGGTGTACAGCATATAATGGTCGAACCTAAATCCATCATAAACTGAATCTGTCTTTCGGTATTGCCCGAAGACATAGGAAGAGTAAGTGAACCAACTTTGTGAGATCCGCCATGTAATCCGGCTCCTCCGGTAAAGAGTCCATAACCATAGCACACCTGAACTACGTCTTCTTTGGTACCGCCAACGGCCATTATTGCTCTTGCGCAACACTGTTCCCAAATTTCAATATCATGTTGTGTGTAAAATACTACAACCCTCTTGCCGGTTGTTCCGCTTGTTGACTGAATACGAACACAATCAGTGAGTGGCTTTGCTAAAAGACCATATGGATACGCATCCCTGAGGTCGGCTTTTGTGAGAAAAGGAAGCTTATGAAGATCATTTACAGATTTTACATCTTCCGGTTTAATTCCTTTCTCGTCCATTTTTTTACGATAATATTCAACATTATCATAAACATGTTTGACAAGCTTTACAAGTTTTTCACTTTGAATTTTTTTGAGCTCTTCAGTAGGAAGTGTTTCAACTTCAGCCTGATAATAATTACTCATTTAAAATCGTCCCTTTCTTAAATGTATCTATTAATCAATCTTGTCATTGGCAAGATAATCAATCGCCATTTTGTAACCATATGCACCAAAACCGCAAATCTGCCCTACACACGACGGAGCAGTAACGGATTTATGTCGAAATTCCTCTCTGGTATGAATATTAGATAAATGAACTTCAACAGTAGGAATGCTGACGCTTTTAATTGCATCTGAAATAGCATAACTGTAATGAGTGTATGCTCCCGGATTTATAATTATTCCGTCATATTTATCATAATAACATTTTTGAATACAATCTATTATTTCACCCTCGCAATTCGACTGGAAGCAAGAAAGATCAATATTTATTGATTTTGCATATTTTGTCATTTCATCACAAACATCTTCAAAACCAACAGAACCATATATGGCTTTTTCTCTGATACCCAAAAAGTTAAGGTTTGGACCCTGTATAAGCATTAATTTCATTATATTTCCTCCTGTTCATAATTATTATTTTATTATTTTTTAAATAATTTGTCAACATAAATTTATAATTATATAAAAAAACAGGCTTCTTTCAAGAAACCTGTTTTAAAAATGTTGATTAACCCGGCATTTCTTCTCCAAGAATAAGAGGAAGTGTAATATACTCTCCTTTTCTATATATTTTTAGATTGATTGAATCTCCGGGTGATTTTTTATTTTTAATTTCATTGATATCATCAACGGTTTCAATGGGTTCACTTTCACATTCAACAATAATATCCCCAACTTTTATGCCGGCTAAATGCGCAGGACCGTTGGGAGTAAGAGTTGAAACATATACACCGACAACAAGATTATAGGCAGCAGCATCTTCTTTTGTAACAGCTCTGCCTCCTATACCAATAACAGGACGACCGGTAACATATCCGTTATCTATCAATTCCTGAATAATGGGCTTAGCTTCATCAATCGGTATGGCAAATCCAAGACCTTCAAGTGTATCTGATGATATTTTAGCTGTATTAATACCAATCAAATGACCATATTGGTTTACTAATGCACCACCTGAATTACCGGGATTAATAGCTGCATCTGTCTGAATCAGATTCATTGTTTTATTATCGATGGTAACAGATCTGTTTAATCCGCTGATTATACCCTGTGTAGTCGTACCTGCAAATTCTTGTCCGAGAGGATTACCGATTGCAATAGCTGTTTCGCCAACTCTGAGTGACGAGCTTGTTCCCATCTGCGCAAATGTCAAACCTGTTGTTTCAATTTTTATAACAGCCAAATCGGTTTTCGAATCACTTCCTATTAGCTTTGCCTCATACTCTTGTCCGTTGTTTAATATAACATTAATTTTAGTTGCATTTTCAATAACGTGATTATTTGTAACAATATATCCATCGCTACTTATAATTACGCCTGAACCACTGGACTGCTCAACCTCTTTGTTAAGATCACCAAAAAATCCGTAATAACCATATGCATTACCATATGTGGTTTTGTTTACGATGCCGACAACTGCAGGACCTACCTTGTCAACAATTTCAGGAGTGGAAAGAACATCTCCATTTATAATATCATTAGTTACCGAAAAACCGTCACCCGAATTTGAATTATTGATATTATCTTCCACCGTGACATTGCCATTCGAAGAGTTACCATAAATGCTCGCATCTTGTTTATTTAAGCTAAAATAATCAGAATTAATTATGCATACACTACCCGCTATAGATATTACTGATGTAAAAATCATCGCAACAACTGCAGCTGTAATTGAAATATATTTTTTGCGTCTTCTTGGTTTGAGCTTTGTTTCATGCATGTCAATATTAGCTTTAATATCATCAGTATGTCCGGACTTCAAGTAAAATGAATCAGGAAGATTATCGGTATCAGGATCAATTCCTTCGGGTTCCATATCACAGCTAATGTCGCTATCAAACTCATCATCTGCTATTATTTCAATAATATCATCATATTTTTTGCTTTCAGAAATAAAATCAATTTCTGTGTCATCCGAACTATTACATTCATTTACAGAATCAGCAGACATATTAACAAACTGTTCGTTATCTTCAAGTTCAACATTTTCCTCGGGAATTGAAGCAGCTTCCATGTCAAACTCGTTTTGATTATTATCAAATTCTTTCATAAAAATACCTCCTTTTATAATATATCTGATTTAATTATATACAATGATTTTTAATAAACTGTGAACAAAATGTAAAAATCACATTAAATACATGAACAATCCAAGGTGAAAGTAAATCTTGTATAATTATCAGGTATACTTATAACCTTAATTTTCTCATTGTGAGCATCAATAATTCGTTTTACAATATACAGGCCTAAACCAACACCACTTTTATCACTGCTTCTGGAATCATCAGTCTTGTAAAAGCGTTCCCATATAAAATCCAGTTTTTCTTCTGATATACCCGAACCACTGTTCTCAATTTCGACATTGCACTTTTCATTACTCTCGTAAATACGAATTTTTATATATCCGTTTTTATTTGAAAATTTAACAGCATTGTGTATAAGGTTTATTAAAACACGGGTTATGTTGTCTTTATCTGCATTAACAAACGTTTCGTCATTATCTGATTCAAAAACTATATCTAATTTTTTTGCGTTAATTTCACGTTCGAATTTCAATATAACAATTTTAGCAAGCTCACAAACATCAAAATCTGTTTTTTTCAAAACCTGCTTACCCTCATCAAATCTTGATACATCAAGAAGATCGTTAACAAGTCTGGAAAGGCGTTTCGTTTCTGTTAAAACAATTCCAAGATATTTTTGCTTATCTTTGTCGGGAATTGTTCCGTCAAGCATTCCTTCAACAAAGCCCGATATAGTTGTCATGGGAGTTCTAAGTTCATGAGATACATCCGATACAAAGCCTATGCGCATCTTTTCAAGATTCTGAATACTGCTTGCCATCATGTTGATATTATCAGCCAGCTCTCCAAGCTCATTATGTGATGAATACTCTACCCTTTTATCAAAATTTCCTTTTGTAAATTCACCAACTGCATTATTGATTTTTTTTAGAGGGGTGGTTATATTCTTGGAGAATAGAAACAAGAATAATGCAGTAAAAGCAAGTGCAATAAGCTCCATTAGCATTACTTCACTTAAAATACCTACAAAATGTGACATAATACTCGGAGCACATACAGTACAAATAATTAAACAAGACTTTTCGTAGGTATAATTATAAACTTTATGAACAGATGTAAGCGTTTCGGTTCCATATAATCCGTTCATTAATTTAGAAACATGAATTTTTTCTTTATTACCTATTGATATGATTGCTTTTTCTGCATACGGCTTCAAATGTGAGTGATTATTTCCGCCACTGCCCCATATTATTTCTCCATCAGTGGAACAAATAATAATGTTATACTTGTGAGCATCTGTCAGCTGATGCATGGAAATATCAAAAAAATCAAACATTTTACCGGTACTGTAATCCATTGAAACAGATACAACAGGTTTAACTTTGTCAATATTTACGTCCATTTCTTTGTATGTATCTTTCATAAGGTCATCTCTGATATTATAAAGAAAAATACCTGTTACTATAAGAAAAGAAACAAACATAACTGTCAATGAGCAAAGTATCATGCTTTTCATAACACTTTTACGCATTTACTTCACCTCAAATTTATAACCTACTCCCCATACAGTTTTGAGTGTCCATTTTTCGCATATACCATCAATTTTTTCTCTTAATCTTTTAACATGTACATCAACTGTTCTTGAATCGCCATAATAATCATAACCCCAAACCTCATTAAGCAACTGATCACGGGTATAAACTTTATTTGGGTGAGATGCAAGGAAATACAAAAGTTCAAGCTCCTTAGGGGGTATTTCGTATGTTACAGAGTCTATTTTGACTTCATAGGTACTTTTATTAATATATAGCTTTTCATAAGTTAATTCTTCATCGGCTTGAGAATCAGCACTAAAACGCCTCAAAACAGCCTTCAAACGAGCTATGAGCTCTTTGGGTTCGAATGGTTTTACTATATAGTCATCGGCGCCAAATTCGAGACCGAGAACTTTATCTATGGTTTCACCTTTTGCTGTCAGCATTAAAACAGGAATATTACTCTTGAGACGAATTTTTTTCAAGACCTCCATGCCGTCGAGCTTAGGAAGCATAATATCGAGAAGTACCGCGCAAAAATCTGATGTCAACAATGCGTCGATTGCAGAAATACCATCATACACACATGTTACGCCATAACCTTCTTTTTCCAGGTACAGTCTCAATAGTTCACATATGTTTTTATCATCATCAACAACCAAAATATTATTCTGTAACGCCATGGTCAACACCTCTTTTAAGTTTATTTTATAAATCGCTCCATAAGCTTATGTCCTTTTTCGACAATTATTCCGCTGCTCTTTGCAGATTCTTCAGTAAATGAAGTTATACTATTTTGTTTTTCATTAGTACTGTCATAAATAAAATAAGGAACAGCATCTCTTGTGTGTGTACGTAATGCAAGAGGCGTTGGATGATCAGGTAATACAAGCATGGAATAATCGATATTATCCTCTTTTAATCTGCGATCAAGATAACCAACAACTTTTTCATCAATCAGTTCTATTGATTTAACTTTATTTTCTATTTCATGTCTATGCCCACATTCATCGGGAGCTTCCATATGAACAAAAACATAGTCATCACCGGACATCAATGCATCATAGCAAGCCTTTGCCTTACCATCAAAATTTGTATGTATATTGCCTGTTGCGCCCTCAACTTCAATCGAGTTAAGATTTGCGCATATCCCTATACCTTTAATCAAATCGACTGCCGAAATAACACTGCCTTTAAGCCCATGCAACGATTCAAAACTTTCAAGCGAAGGCTTTCTTCCCTCACCCCAAATCCATATTGTATTTGCTTTTTTCAGACCTCTTTTTGCTCTTTCAATATTTATAGGATGATTATTTAAAAGCTCATAGCTTTTTTTCATCATGTCATAAAGAAGCTTACCATTTTCATCCTTAGGAAGGTAATCGCCAATTCTTTTTTCAAGAATATCATGAGGTGGTGTAAGCTCAAATTCATCAGGACCATTATCCCAAACAAGAGCATGTCTGTAGCTAACACCGGGATAGAAAGAAAACTTTTCATTGCCGAAAGCTTTTTGAACATCTTCAATAAGCACGCGAGCTTCTTCAGTTGTAATTTCATCAGAGCTATGGTCTGTAATTATTTTATCTTCATATTCCGGTTCATCCTCTGTAACATTAACAACATTACATCTGAAAATCATATCTGTATCTTTGATATCAATTCCCATGCTTACAGCCTCAAGCGGAGAACGTCCTGTATAAAATTTCTGAGGATCATATCCCATTGCCGAAAGATTAGCAACATCACTGCCCGGGGCAAGATTATCAGGAACATTATAAGATATTCCAACCTCTCCGAGAGAACACAGCCTATCCATGTTCGGTTTGTAAGCCGCTTCCATGGGAGTTTTACCACCAAGCTCTTCCACAGGATAATCAGCCATGCCGTCTGCAAGAATTACAATATATTTCATATAATCAAATCCTTTCTATCATTTACTCAGATACTTTAATTATGCAACAAAATCGAAAAAAAATCTACCCCTAAACTTAAAAATTCATGAAAAAAAGCCAAAAATTTAACATATTATACATAAATGTTGTATTTACTTATTTAAATTTTTAAATTAACTTGCAAAAGATATAATAATATTATATAATGTAATCGTATTTTGAAGAAGAAAGGATGATTTATATGATTTTAGTTACAGGTGGTGCCGGTTTTATCGGAAGTCATACGTGTGTTGAGCTTCTTGATGCCGGTTATGAAATTGCAATAATTGATAATTTTTCCAATTCACGTCCCGATGTGTTGGATAAAATCCGAACAATAACAGGAAAAGATTTTAAATTTTATGAAGCTGATTTACTCGACAGAGATAAAGTTGAATTAATCTTTAAAGAAAACAAAATAGACTCTGTAATTCATTTTGCAGGATTTAAAGCAGTAGGCGAATCCGTAAGTATTCCGCTGAAATATTATCACAACAATATAACAAGCACTCTTATTCTTTGTGAAACAATGGCTAAATACGGTTGCAAAAAAATAGTATTTTCTTCATCGGCAACAGTATATGGAGATCCCGCTACTGTTCCTATCAAAGAAGATTTTCCACTTTCTACAACTAACCCCTATGGTGCAACAAAGCATATGATTGAAAGAATTCTAACCGACCTTTATGTATCGGACAACGAGTGGAGCATTGCACTTTTAAGATATTTCAATCCGATCGGTGCTCACGAATCAGGTCTCATCGGTGAAAACCCCAACGGAATTCCCAACAATCTTGTTCCATACATTGCAAGAGTTGCGGTCGGAACACTTGATGTTTTAAATGTTTTTGGCGATGATTACAATACTCATGACGGCACCGGTGTAAGAGATTATATACATGTTGTAGACCTTTCAAAAGGTCATGTGAAAGCTGTTGAAAAAGTTTCAAAATCAACAGGTGTGGAAGCATATAATCTTGGTACAGGCACAGGCTATAGCGTTCTCGATGTCGTAAAGGCATACGAAAAAGCATCCGGCAAAAAAATCAATTACAAAATTACAGACAGAAGACCCGGAGACATTGCAATGTGTTATGCTGATCCGGCAAAATCACTTAATGAACTCGGTTGGAAAGCTGAATTTGATTTGGAAAGAATGTGCAAAGACAGCTGGAATTTCACCGTAAAAAACTCATAATATAATATTAATAAAACAGAGACTGATTGAAGAATGTACTCCTCTCTCGGTCTCTGTTTTTTTTCATGATATAATTATCTGCTCAGAATTAAACAAGCGGTGTAGGACGAGCGATAAAATGAAGAATATTCCCTTCGGGGTCTCTGAAAAACATTGTTCCGATTCCATTTGCAGCAACTGTAGCATCTTTAAGAATTTCAACACCGGCAGCTTTAACCTTGGCAACTGCACCGTCAAAATCATCTACTGCAAGTGCAATATGTCTAAGTCCGCCAATCTCAAGATCAGTGGGAACATTGTCTGTTGATGCAACACAAAATTCAATCATGCTCTTATCGGAAAAAGCAACAAAATATGTACCCTTACCATTATCATAAACTATCTTTCCGTCAAACATGTCTACATACCAGTCCGAAAGTTTTTTTGTGTCCTTTGCAAAAATTGCAACGTGTTCAATACCTGTAATCATTTTAAAATCTCCTTTATAAAAATTAATTATAATAAAGCTCAAATATTTGAGCAATCAAACCGGTCCTTTTAAATCGGCTATAACTTGAATCTGAATGTCAATTAAAAAACCTGTAATATGTTCTGTAAAATCCGTTAATAAACATACCAAAAACCAGATCATAAGCGGCCAACAATATTATACCGCCAAGCCAGAACCAGAAATTTGCAATACTCATAAGATCCTCTTGTCCAAAAGCTGAAAGAACAACATAAACAGCAAATAACTCTACATTCCAGATTATAAATTTAATTATATATTCACCAATAATATTTTTTAGTTTTTCAACAAAATACTTTACAACAGGATATATCCCAAAAATAACAATATAAGCAAAAGCTATAAGCTTATCACTTAAAATGAATAACGAAAGAAAAGAAACCGCAAAATATGAAATAATTGCAGTGCCTGTCTTGTATTTAAGAATACATACAGCAGAAACCACCGATGATACAAACAGTAAAACGATACTTATCGGAAGATAACATGCCGCAAAAAGAAAAACCATAGTCAATGCCGAGCATAATGCTCCGCCGGTTAGTCTGTTAGTCTTTATATCAATCACCTCCGAAAAATCAGCCCCAAAATCAACGACAGCCAATACAAGGAATAATATTTCCACCGCACATTTCGCAACAACAATCTGCACAAATAAGAGTCTGACATCCATCACAGCATGGTGTATACCCTCCGGCATCTCCGACATTTCTGTAACCGGTGCCGCTGTAATCCATGTTGTCTTTTGCTTTACGGTATTCAATGTTTGAAGGATCGAGTTCACATGCTTTTGAAACATGTTCATACGCCATGTCATACCATCCCTTGCGTTTCATAATAGCACCCATCAAAAAATGCCATTCAGCATCTCGAACACTTACCTCATTAAGAATCCTTTCAGCTTCAGCGAGACGACCAAATTGAATTAATCGACGAACATTATTTGAATCAAAGGAGCCTGAAGAAGAACCTTCCGACGACTTGTCGGAAGATGTATCGAAAGACGAAGTTTTATTCTTACGTTCCTCCTGTATAGCATCATAGGCCTCATTAATTTCTGAAATTTTTTCAGCTGCAAGAGAAGCAAGCGGATTACCGACATATTTGTCAGGATGATACTGCTTAACCATTTTTCTGTATGCAGAATTAATTTCTTCTTCGGAAGCATCTCTGCTGACTCCGAGAACTTCATACGGATCATTCATTAATATTTTCATTCCTTTCAGATGTTTTAAATAACCTATCAAAAACAGATCTCAGACCGAGATAAATAATATTATCAAGAATACTTTTGTTTTTTTTAATGTTAATTTTATTATAGCAGGCTGATATTGCCGCAAGAGTCATGTTTAAGGAACCCATGACTTTAGTTTTGAATTCATCATTTTCAAGAAAACTTCTGTCATATGCTGCAATGTAGGGATTATAAGAACCTTTTTCAAGATCTTCTTCAATATCTTTATAAGCATCTGCAATATAAATGAATCTTCCTATGTTATAACCCAAAGATGATAATGATGAATCATAACATTCAAAAATTGAAGAAGTCAACGTAGCAAACGGATCAGCTGCCATATCTATGTATGCGCAATTCTCCCTTTCAAGTTCGGAAAGCTTACACAAATTATGCCGAATCTTTTCTGCTATATCAGGATATTTTTCCGAAGACTTTCTCACAGCTCTTTTATATGCAATTCTGGCAAGTCTTGCTTTAAAGCTATTATTATCAGTAATATCGTCTGAAAGCTTGTAATATGTTAAAATAATACTCATATCAGCGCTAAACTCAATTGCATTATTATTTTTGCATACAGGTTGTCTCCCTGAATGTCTCAAACAACCTTCTTTTTTTATGTCAGGAGTAGAATCATTAATCGAATCAGCTAAAATAGCCAAAAAAGTCATATCATAACTCAGACCAAATCTTGTAAGCTGATTATATTTTTTTCCGAGTGTTTTGCACAATCCACAGTAATATGACCGGAATACTTCAAAATCTTTTATTTTAAGTTCATCTTTATATACATTAATATACCCAAACACATAACCATTCCTAAAAAATAATATAATCTTATTTTAATATATAATGCAAATAAATGCAAGTTAAATTTTGTAAATTATCTGTAAATACCTTGATTTTTTTTAATTTTCTGATATAATTAAATAGATTATAATAAGAAAGGCATAAAATTAATGAAAAAACTTAAATCCATTGATTTCAGAGAAGTTGATTATCTTCTTCTTGTTCTAACAATTATTTGCGTGATTTTCGGAACGGTAATAATAAACAGTGCGGTAACATCCTTTCAGGGTGGAATGAGTTTTATAATCATACAGCTTTGTGCTGCATTGGCAGGCTTTGTTATTATGATATTTCTTACCGTAACGGATTACCAAAAACTAACTTCCGTTACCAAAGCCATATATATTCTTTCAGCAGTTTTTTTGATTGCAGTTCTTCTTATAGGAACCGGAAGAGAAGACACCGGAAGTCGAAGCTGGATCAGATTTGGCTCTATCGGCATTCAACCTTCCGAAATTGTTAAAATAGGTTTTATAATCACTTTTTCAAAATCATGCAGCGAGTATGGAGATGAGTTAAACAAACCAAAAAACATCTTCAAGCTGCTTATTCATGCAGGAGTTTTTGTCTTTTTAATTATGCTCCAGCCTGACTTTGGTACTACAATGGTTTTTCTCATAATTTTTGCCGGAATATTATTTGCGGCAAATATTTCATATAAATACATTATCGGAACAGGCCTTTGCATGGCAGCAGCTATACCTCTTGTATGGAATTTGTTTTTACAGGAATATCAAAAAAATCGTATCAGAGTTCTTTTTGATCCGGAGTCCGATCCGCAAGGAGCAGGATATCATGTCATGCAATCCAAAATTGCTATCGGATCAGGCGGTATCTTCGGCAAAGGTCTTGGTCAGGGAACTCAAACACAGCTTGATTACCTTCCTGCGAAACATACGGATTTTATATATTCAGTTGTTGGTGAAGAACTCGGAATTATAGGTTGTGTAATCGTAGCATTGCTGCTTTTCGGTCTTGTAATCAGATGTCTCTACATTGCAAAAAACGCCAACACAAAATTCGGTTCATATATATGCGTTGGTGTTGCTTGTATGTTTCTTGCACACACTTTCGAAAACATCGGCATGTGCCTGGGTATAATGCCGGTAACCGGAATTCCGCTCCCGTTTTTCAGTTATGGCGGTTCTTCAATTCTTACAAATCTTATGGCAATAGGTCTTGTTATGAGCGTTGCCGTTCGCAAAAAAAATTTCACACTTCTAAAACAATAAAGCAGGCATGTGAACCGACATCTCAATCGTCAGATTTTTGTTCTGACTTTTGGAAGTTCATTCACATGCCTGCTTTTTTCATGCATAATTAATCTTTAAATATATTTTTTAGTTCAAATCATTTTTCGGTGACTTACCTGTTTCTTTTTTATACATCTTATAAAAATTAGAATAATTTGAAAAACCGGCTTCTTGGCTTGCTTCCATAAGACTCATACCCGATTCGTAAAGTTCACGCACAAGAAGAATTCTTTTGTATGTTATGTATTTATTTAACGTATATCCCGTGTGAGACTTAAAAATATGACACAGATGATATTTATTCATATACATATGATCAGCAATGGTATCGAGATTGAGTTCTGAGGTTATATTATCATTGATAAACATTAAAATTGTTTTAATTTGTTCATCATGAAAACTCACATTCTCCGAGGTAAATGATATTTTGTTCAAATTATAAAGAAGTTCAATTAGCTTACTTTGAATAAGCACTGCCGGTGCTTTTTCGTTTTCGGATATATATCTGTCAACAGCATTTATGATTTCATCAATATTGTGTTTTTTTGTTTCATCGGAAGAAATCAGATTGTTTTCACCAAGTGGTCTTGATGTAAATATTTTTTTAAAATCTTCACAGTTGTTTTTTGCAAAAAAAGAGCTATGAATGTTTATGACAATTCGTTCATAAGGCATGATCGGTTCATTGTGATACATTCGGTGCATTTCGGCACTATGAGTAACAAGCACATCTCCCGGCTTTGGATAATACAGAGTTCCTTCGACTCTAAACTCCGAATTTCCGGAAAGAAAAATCAGAATTTCGTAGGTGTCGTTGTGATTGTGAAGCCTGAAATTTTTGCTGTCGGGATATGTGTCTGAAGTATGTGTATAGGAAAAACCGTTGGTTTTAAATTGTGAATGTATGTCCATATAATCATCTCCGACTATGATTATAACATCAATTCGCAAGATTTGCAATGTTTTTGACAATATATAATTAGAAATTTTATTAAATTTATATTATAATATAATTAAAATATATTTTGGAGGTATGTTATGTCAAAATTTATTATATCGGGTTTTTCCGATGAAATCGACGAAAACATTGTAAAACAATTTGAACATTTAAACAAACTCGGAATTGAATTTTTTGAACCGAGAGGTATTAACGGAAAAAATATTTCCAAGCTCAATGATGAAGAAGCATATGAGCTCAAAGAAACCATGGATAAATACGGAATAAAGGTTTCTTCAATAGGCTCCCCGATTGGTAAAATCAAGATTACCGATGATTTCCCACCTCATCTTGATGAACTTAAAAGGGTAATTAAAACTGCAAAAATCCTCGGCACAAAATATATCAGAATGTTCAGCTTCTTTATTCCTGATGGTGAACACGAAAAATACAAAGATGAAGTTATTTACAGGATAAAGGAAATGACAAAGCTTGCAGAAAGCGAAGATATTATTTTACTTCACGAAAACGAAAAAGAAATATACGGTGATATTGCACCCAGATGTCTTGAAATTCTTGAGGCTGTTGATTCACCAAACTTAAGAGCCGTGTTTGATCCTGCAAACTTTGTGCAGTGTAATCAGAAAACATATCCCGAAGCCTATGAAATGCTTAAAGATTATGTTGTTTATATGCATATCAAAGATGCAGTTGAAGACGGTGCCGTTGTTCCGGCAGGTTACGGAATCGGCCATATCGAAGAAATCATATCTGAACTTCACAAAAGAGACTATGAAGGATTTTTAAGTCTTGAGCCTCACCTCGGTGTGTTCTCCGGTCTTAAAGACCTTGAATTATCCGATGACATGCTTTCGCTTTCCGAAAGTACACCCGACAAATTCACTATTGCGTTTAAAGCTCTTGGCGAAATTGTGGAACGTGTTACCTCAAAATAATTTTTTATATTTATTATTTATAAGGAGAGAATTAATATGGACAAAGTAAGACTTGGCATAATCGGCTTTGGTAACATGGGCACAGCTCATGCAAAAAACATTTATGAAGGTAAAGCCCCCCAAATGACTCTTGCAGCTGTGTGTGACAATGACGAAACAAGAAGAGATGCTTTTAAAAAGCTCTATCCCGAAATTCCCGTGTTTGAAAACGCCGAAGAACTTTATAAAAGCGGACTCTGTGATGCGGTAATTGTTGCAGTTCCCCACTATGACCATCCCGAACTTGTTGCAAAAGCTTTTGAAAACAATCTTCATGTTATTACCGAAAAGCCCGCAGGTGTATACACCAAGCAAGTTTTGGAAATGAATGAAGCCGCATCGAAATCCGATAAGCTTTTTGGGATTATGTATAACCAGAGAACAAATCCTGTTTATCAAAAGCTTCGCGAAATGATTAAGAGAGGCGATCTTGGCCACATCAAAAGAATTACGTGGATAATCACAAACTGGTACCGTCCCCAGGCTTATCATGATTCAAGTGCATGGCGTTCAACCTGGAAAGACGAAGGTGGCGGGGCTCTCATTAATCAAAATCCCCATCAGCTTGACCTTTGGCAGTGGCTCTTTGGCATGCCTGACAGAATTTACGCAAAAGCAAGCTACGGCAAATATTATAACATTGAAGTTGAAGATGATGTTGCAGCATTTTTTGAATATGACAACGGTACAACCGGTCAGTACATCACTTCAACCGGTGAAGCACCGGGAACAAATCGTCTTGAAATTGCCTGTGACATGGGTAAAATTGTTATTGAAGACAACAAAATGATTTTCAACAGAAATATCATATCTGAGCGTGAACACAACAAAAACAATACTGTTCCCTTTGCAATGCCCGAATGTTGGAATTGCGAAGTCCCTGCTGACTTTTCAGGTGGTGAACAGCATGTCGGCATCTTCAAGGATTTTGCAAACGCAATTTTAAACGGAACAAAACTTCTTGCGCCCGGTGAAGAAGGTATTTTGGGACTTACAATTTCCAACGCAATTCACCTCAGCAGTTGGACAGGTGAAACAGTTGATGTTAAAAACTTCCCTCACGATAAATTCTATGATTTGCTCCAAGAAAAAATTGCAAATTCAACAATGAAAAAAGAAGTCAAAAAAATTGTTGCTGATACATCCAACACTTATTAATGGAGGTTATGTTATGGATAAGCATATTGGTGCACAATATTTTACTATAAAAGATTTTATTCAAGATACCGAAAACTTTGATAAAGCCTGCAAGACAATAAGCGAAATCGGCTATACTCTTGTTCAGATATCAGGCACTCCACTTAAAGCCGAGGAAATGAAACCGATTCTGGATAAATATAACCTTAAAGTTGTAACAACCCACAGAGCATTTGATGATTTTAAAACAGATATTTATGAAATTATTCACTATAACAAAACCCTGGGATGTGACCTTTGCGGTGTAAGCATCATGCCGAAATATTGCTATGAATCAAAGGAAGCTCTCGATCAGTTTATCAAAGATGCAAATGAAATATGCAAAGTGCTCAAAGAAAATAACATGTATTTCGGATATCACAATCATGCACTTGAATTCGGGAAAGTAGACGGAAAAGTTATTTTTGACCGTCTTGTTGAAGAAACAGATAAAGAAATATTCAACTTTATCGTTGACACATACTGGGTTCAATACGGCGGTAGAAATCCTGCAGATGTTATTGAAAACTTAGGAAAACGTGCAATGGCAATTCACCTGAAAGATTTTACTATTGATGTTGAGGACTGGTTCAAACCACAAATTTGCGAAGTCGGATACGGAAATCTTGACTGGGATACAATTATTGAAGCGTCTGAAAAAGCCGGTGCTCGATGGGCTCTTGTTGAACAAGATAATAATCATACAGACGGTGATCCGTTTAAATCCATGAAAATGAGTTATGATTATCTCACAACGAAAGGATTCTGTTAACAAATGATTAATGCATGTATTGTTGGATGCGGAGCAATTTCTCCATTGCATATCAATTCAATAGAAAAATCTGAAAACGCAAAACTTTATGCCGTATGCGACATAAATCCTCAAAAGCTTGAGAAATTCAGAGACAAAGATTTGATATGCTATGACAACTATGATGATGTTCTCAATGACAATAACATTGGTTCAGTTCACATTTGTACCCCACACTATCTTCACTATGAAATGATTATTAAAGCACTTGAAAAAGGCAAAAAGGTGGTATGTGAAAAACCTGTTACCATGACAGATGAGGAATACAAAATACTACTCACTCATCCTCATCAGAGCGAAGTTTGTGTGGTACTGCAAAACAGACTGAATCCTTGCACACAAAAAATCAAAGATATTGTTGAAAATGAAACCTACGGAAAAGTTCTCGGGCTCAAAGCTGTTGTTACTTGGCAAAGAGATAAAGCATATTATCAAAGTGAACCATGGAGAGGAATCAAAAAGACCGAAGGCGGCGGAGCTTTGATTAATCAATTTGTTCACACGCTCGACTATTTCCCCTATCTTATTTCAGACATTAAATCTGTTCGTGCAAAAACAGCAAATTTTTCTCTTGAAGGTGTCATTGAGGTTGAAGACACCGTGTGTGCATATCTCACCTTATCAAGCGGTGTAACCGGGATATTTCTGGTTACAAACGCTCATGTTGCAAACACTCCTCCTGAATTTGAGATTGTTTTTGAAAACGCAACGTTGCGTTATGCAGACAATTGTCTTTCAACCGGCGGTGTTATACTTGAAAGAGATGAAATTGAAACCGGCAAAAAAGCCTATTGGGGACTCAGCCATGCAAAGTTAATTTCAAATTTCTATGACAAAAACATATATTTTTGTCCGAAAGATATAAAAAATACAATGGATGCAATGTTTTCCATTTATAAATCAGCAGATAATAACGGAAAGGAGATTTTACTATGAAAATGACATTCAGATGGTACGGAGCAGATGACCCCGTTACCCTGGACAAAATCAGACAAATCCCCGGAATGACAGGTGTTGTAACAGCTGTATATTCCGTTCCCGCCGGCGAAGTATGGCCTCAGGAAGCAATTGACGAAATGAAAAAAGAGGTAAATGCTAAAGGCCTCGAAATGGAAGTTATTGAAAGTGTTCCGGTGCATGAGGACATTAAGCTTGGCAGAGGAAACTGTGAGCAGTATATTGAAAACTACAAAGAAAACATCAGAAGACTTGCCAAAGCCGGCGTAAAATGTATTTGCTACAACTTTATGCCCGTTTTCGACTGGACACGTTCACGACTTGACCAGCCCCTTCCCGACGGTTCAAATGCTCTTGTTTATTACAAAGAAGATGTTGACAAGATGGATCCTACAAAGATGTCACTCCCCGGTTGGGATGCATCCTACACACCCGACGAAATCGGCGGTCTTGTTGAAAGCTACAAAGAAATCGGTGAAGAAGGTCTCTGGAAAAATCTTGAACACTTTATTAAAGAAATTATTCCGGTTGCCGCAGAGTGCGATGTCAACATGGCAATACATCCGGATGATCCCCCCTGGCCTATTTTTGGAATTCCCAGAATCATCACAACCGAAGAAAATATTGACCGTTTCCTTGCACTCTATGATGATGTTCATCATGGTCTCACACTTTGCAGCGGAAGCCTCGGCTGTGCAAAATTCAACGACTATACCGCAATGGTTAAAAAATACGGTGCAATGGGAAGAATTCACTTTGCTCATGTGAGAAACATCAAGATTCTTGATGACGGTTCTTTTGAAGAAAGTGCACATCTTTCGGATTGCGGTTCACTGGATGTGTATGAAATCCTAAAAGCATATTATGACACAGGATTCAAAGGATATCTGCGTCCGGACCACGGAAGAATGATTTGGGGCGAAACAGGCAAACCCGGTTACGGTCTTTTCGACAGAGCCCTTGGTGCTACATATATGAACGGTATTTGGGAAGCAATTTCCAAAGCAGACAAAAAATAATAATTTTCATTTGAGAAAGGATAATAACAATGAAATTACCATTTGAAATTGATTTATCGGGCAAAGTTGTTGTTGTAACCGGAGCCGGTGGTGTTCTTTGCTCTATGTTTGCAAAAGCTCTTGCAAAAACACATGCAAAAATTGCTCTTTTGGATCTTAATGAAGATGCCGCAAAAGCAAATGCGGATGAAATTGTAAAAGATGGAGGCATTGCTAAGGGTTACAAATGCAACGTGCTTGATAAAGCAAGCCTTGAAGAAGTTCGCGAAGCAATCAAATCAGATTTTGGAACATGCGATATTCTTATTAACGGTGCCGGCGGAAACAACCCCAAGGCAACCTGCGATGATGAATATTTCACCAAAGATGACCTCGGAAGCATGAAAACTTTCTTTGACCTTGACCAATCAGGCGTTGAATTTGTATTCAACTTAAACTTTTTGGGAACACTTCTTCCCACTCAGGTTTTTGCAATAGACATGGTTGACAAGGAAGATGCAAGCATCATAAACATTTCAAGTATGAATGCCTACACTCCCCTCACCAAAATTCCTGCATATTCAGGTGCAAAAGCCGCAATTTCCAACTTTACGCAGTGGCTGGCAGTCCATTTTTCAAAAACAAATATCCGTTGCAATGCAATCGCCCCGGGATTCTTTGTTACAAAGCAGAACGAAAAGCTTTTGTTCAATGATGATGGAACACCTACTCCCAGAACAAACAAAATTCTAAGTGCTACTCCAATGGACAGATTCGGCGAACCCGAAGAGCTTATCGGAGCACTTCTTTTCCTGCTTTGCAAGGATGCGGCAAGTTTTGTTAATGGTGTTGTAATACCTGTTGATGGCGGATTTTCTGCATATTCGGGAGTATAAATTTTTTCTTATATATACTTCAAAATACTCTTGTAAAAATTAATCTTAAAATCAGCAAAATATTAAAAGCGGTGTGAAGAATTTCATGTAAATTTTTTGCACCGCTTTATCATTCTATAATCGAAATTTCTGTTCCCTGATAATAATGACATAAAATTTCTTTATATGTATAACCGTCATTGGCAAAACCGTTTGCTCCGTATTGACTCATTCCTACACCATGACCACTTCCGTATACTTTGAAAATTATTTTATCTTCCTTCACTTCTATATCAAATGATGTTGATTTCAATGCAAAAATACGCCTTACATCTATACCCGATAGGTTAATCCCATACACTGAACAGCTTATGACATTTCCTCCGCTGCTTCTCTTGATGTTATCAAAAATATTAATATCTCTGTCAATATCTGAGGAAATTTCAGATTTTATAATTTGATCAAACTCAACACTATCATACACAACCTCTGTTATATACTCATTGTTTTTAGAATCTCCCGGGCTCTCAACGGATACAAGATAAGGAACACTGCCTCCCCACACATCTGATGAATTCTCTGTCATTCCGTCGCTGCACGAATGAAAAACAGAATTTATAGGTTTGTTATCGTAAGTGATATATTCAGATTTTGTTTCCCAAACGGCAGTTTTAATCTTATTCATATTATCATAATATTGATTACCCCATTTTTCCAGCATATCTTTTTCATTACAATATGCCTGACAGTGTGTATAATCAGTGCAAATGTCAGCACCGTTATGCTCAGGTAATTTGTTGTTCTTTTTATATAGTGTGTATGTTCTTGCAGCTACCGCCTGAGCTTTTATCGCTTCAATATGAAATGAGGCAGGCATTTCAGCCGCAACTACTCCAACAAGATAATCCTCAAGCGTAAGTTCAAAAATACTTCCGGAACTCGTATTATAAACCTTTATTATATTATTTTTTTCTTTTTCTGTTGAAATATCGGTAATCAATACAATTATCAATGGAATTAATATTAAAACCACCGCTAAAAATGCAAGTTTAAAAAGCAAATCCTTCATCAAATTAATTCACCGCATAAATTATATAATAAAATAGCCAACCAAATTCAGTATATTATATGCTTTTTTAGTATTTATAGAACTATTTTCTCAAACATGTTGATTTGCAAGAATAATTATGTTATAATTCAAATAATATTATTAAGGTGGTGCTAATATGGATGAGAATAAACTCAATCAGATAATGGCTAATACTTCAGAGTCATACTATATTGATCCAAATGAATACAACCGATTTAACATTAAACGCGGTTTAAGGAACCGTGACGGATCAGGTGTACTCGCAGGATTCACAAATGTATCCGAAGTACACGGATATGTACTTAGCGAAGATGAAAAAACCGCAATTCCGGGAGAACTTTCATACCGTGGATACGACATTAACGATCTTGTACTGAACGCAGGTATTAACAAAAAATTCGGATTTGAGGAAGTGTGTTATCTGCTGCTGTTAGGCAAACTTCCAACAAAATCTCAACTCGAGAACTTTCACGAGTATCTGGCAGCCAACCGAGATTTACCTCAATATTTTACCGAAGATATGATACTAAAGGCTCCGAGTCGAGATATAATGAACAAAATGGCACGTTCTGTTCTCACTCTTTATTCATATGATGATAATCCCGATGATATTTCAATTGAAAATATAATGCGTCAGTCCCTACAGCTCATTGCACGAATGCCCTCTATTGCAGCCTACGCATATAGTGTTAAAAAACATCACTTTGACGGAAAAAGTCTTATATTGCACAATCCCAAGCCACACCTGTCAATTGCAGAGAATCTTCTCAGAATGCTTAGTCCGAGAAAGGAATTTACCGAGCTTGATGCCGAGGTTCTTGATGCAGCACTTATGCTTCATGCAGAACATGGCGGCGGTAACAATTCAGCGTTTACATGCCGAGTTCTTTCATCTTCCGGAACTGATACCTACAGTGCTATAGCTGCCGCACTTGGTTCACTCAAAGGCCCGAAACACGGCGGAGCAAATGCACAGGTTATTCACATGATGGATAATATCATGAAAAACATTGACAACTGGGAAAATGATGATGAAATATACGATTACCTCGCAAAAATCGTAAAAAAACAAGCTAACGACCGTTCGGGTCTTATATATGGTATGGGACATGCAATATACACTCTTTCCGACCCGAGAACCAATCTTTTGAAAAAGAAAGCAAAAGCCCTTTCTGTGCAGAAAAATCTTGAACATGAATTTAATCTGTACGATCGAATCGAACGTATCGCTCCAAAAGTATTTGCGGATGTTAAGGGAGACGCGAAAGATTTATGCGCCAATGTTGACTTTTACTCGGGATTTGTATATAAAATGCTGAATATTCCACCTGAAATGTTCACTCCTATTTTTGCAATTGCAAGAATAGCAGGTTGGAGCGCCCATCGTATTGAAGAAGTTAAATGTGGCGGAAGAATCATCAGGCCCGCATACAAAAGTCTTTGCAAAAAATCAGCCAAAAAATACCTTCCTATCGAAGAAAGATAAATCTACAACTTCGCTTTTTGTATTGTTTCTCAATCAGAAAGCGAAGTTTTTTTAACTGCATAGATTATTTTTATTATCAATCCACAGTCCCAGGGATTCATAACTGCGATACAATGCAGTTATAATATATGAATTAAAATTCTTTATTTGCTCTGTAACGCTATTTAAGGAGTTGTACACATATTTTATATGTTCATCTTCAAGTTTAAGAAGCCTGTCTTTTACAACCTCATACGATATATAGTCACCGTTAATTTTAAAATACTTTTTTCTTGTGCACAAAGCAGATATAATTACATTTAAAATTTCGTCTAATCTCGATTGTGGAATTTTCATTTTAAGTTGCTCATACGAGATATTATCAACAAGAATTTTTTTATAAAAATTTCTTTTTTCAACACTTTCTATCTCACACTCCTTTTGAATGAAAGATTGATTATTATTTATATTAATATTATTTAATTTATTTTTATTAATATTATTATTATTTGGTTCTGTGTCGCTGAATTCTTGAACTTTGCCGGATAGAACTACATCGTTTTTACTTGCATAACTATCATTATCGACGTCACAAAGTTCTGTACAACAAAGCTCTTTTATACAATTTTCTTTTACACAATCTTCTTTTACACAATCTTCTTTTACAGAATCCGCTTTTACAGTATCCTCTTTAATATGTTGCTCATCAGTATCACTGCTTATAAATGCATGATTTTCTATATTGCTTATAATAATGCTCGGATTATAGATATATATAACCGCCGCTTTTCCGAATCCCCTTCTCTTTCGTTCGATTAAACCTATACCTGTTTTAACATCAAGTTCTCTAAAAGTTTTTATTGCCTTTTCAACACAACAATCAAGATCATTCATGGCATCACGTACTGTATAATATACGTAATAACGGTTTGATTCATCAACCCAATCATTTTTAATTGAGAGACTAAGCCTGTCCATAAGAGCTATGTAAAGCAGTTTTGCATAAGGTGAGAGCTTTTTAAGTTTTTCTGATTTAAAAATAATTTTCGGTGCTTTACAAAAATCAAAATCCATCTTGCTTATTCCACCATAATAATATAAAGTTGATAACATACGTTTATCCTCCTTGTTATATGTTATCATAATTATAGCACAACAAGACATATGATTGCATGATTAAAAAAGAAAAAACGAACCATTCCCAAACCATTGTGCCAAGAGGATTTCAAGCATCTATTTGGTGAAAAATACAGTTAAACATCTTTTATAAATAAAAAAAACCGGGCAATACAGCCCGGTAGAAAAAATATAATATCAGTTGTTCTTTTTGTCAAGTCGATAATTCCTGGCATACATCAACAAATCAAGACCAACCATAAGAAGATTTAAAACATAAAAGAAAAGCACATACCATTTTTCTGAAAATTCACTCATATAAGCTTCGTTAATAAGTTTGGATGTGATTCCTGCTATGTAACCAAAGAAAATCAAGCAAAGGAATGATAGGCTTTTACCTTTTGTTGTTCTTGCTTTGTAAGATTTCATAACATTCATCGGCCATGAACATCCGAAGCTTACTATCATAATAATTTCCAATATTTCTGCCATACATTAACACCTCATATAAATTATTTTAATAATATTATATCAGATTATCGGTACATTGTAAATAATAAAATATCATATAGTGATGTAACTTGACAATTATAGTATATCGTGTTATGATTTTATAAAAGAAGGTGAAATAATGGAAATTTTACAGCTGAAATATTTTTGTAATGCAGCAAAAACACAGAACTTTTCTCATACAGCGAAAGAATTTAATGTCCCTCCATCAAATATTTCTCAATGTATCAAACGTCTCGAAAACGAACTCGGCAGACAATTATTTGACAGAAAATGTAATAAAATTTCATTGAACGAAAATGGCAAGATGTTTTATGATAAAGTTCATCAGGCTCTTATGCTTCTTGACTCTGCAACCCATGAAATTATTAATCCCTCAAAAAAAACCATTAACCTTTGCGTTCTGACTAACAGACAGTTTGTTATGAATGTTACAGAAAAATTTCTGAGTGAATTCCCTGATGTCTCCGTCATTATATCGCATGATTACAACAAAGACGATTTTTACGACATAATAGTGGCAGATGAGACCTTTAATGAAGATAATATGATAAAAAAACTTGTCATCACCGAAAATATTCAACTTGCGGTTAACAAGTTGAATCCGACATCAAATAAGAGTCTGCTAACCAAAGACGATCTGGCTAAAGAAAACTATGTTGGTCTTGATTCTTCAAGCAGTCTTTATCATACATCTAAAAAAATTGCAAATAATTTGGGCTTTGAACCAAACTATGTTATTCAATCACCGGATCCGTTTTATGTAAGAAAATGTGTAGAACTTAATCTCGGTGTAGCTTTTGTACCAACAATATCCTGGAAAGGAATGTTTTCTGAAAACATAGTTTTAAAAGATATTGGTGATTATAAAAGAAAAACATATGCACTTATTAATAAACATATCAAAAAAGAATGGACTCAAAAGCTTTTAGATTTTATGTATTTATAATAAGAAAATTTACTGTATAGGAACGATGCTTCCCGGATGGCAAAAATAAACGGAGCAAAACAAATATTGGTTTTGCTCCGTTTATTTTTTATTCTTCTCCGAGAGTACCGAGACTGGATTTTCTCAGATATTCATTTATAAATCCATCAAGATCTCCATCCATAACAGCTCCAATATTTCCCATTTCAAAATTGGTTCTGTGATCTTTTACGAGATTATACGGGTGAAAAACATAGGAGCGAATCTGACTTCCCCATGCAATATCTTTCATTTCACCTTTAATATCGTTAAGTTTTTCTTGGTTTTCCTTTTCTTTAAGCTCAACCAGTTTTGCTTTTAGCATTTTCATTGCATAATCTTTATTCTTATGCTGCGAACGTTCATTCTGACAAGCCACAACAATTCCGGTCGGAAGATGCGTTATTCTAATTGCAGAGCTTGTTTTGTTAACGTGCTGACCTCCTGCACCGCTGGCACGGTATGTGTCAATTCGAAGTTCATCCTGATTGATATCAACATCCACATCATCATCAATTTCGGGCATTACTTCACAAGAAGCAAAGGAAGTATGACGTCTGCCGGATGCATCAAACGGAGAAATTCGAACAAGTCTGTGTACACCTTTTTCACATTTGAGATAACCGTAGGCGTTTTCACCGGAAATAAGAAGAGTAACACTTTTTACGCCGGCTTCATCACCGGGAAGGTAATCCATTGTTTCAACACTGAAATTTCGTCTTTCTGCCCATCTTGTATACATACGAAGAAGAAGATCAACCCAATCCTGAGCCTCAGTACCTCCTGCACCCGGATGTAGAGTAAGAATGGCATTATTCTTATCATAATCACCTGACAAAAGAGTTTCAAGAGTCATTTCTTCGGTTTTGGTTTTTATTTCTTTAACTGAAGCAGTAATCTCATCAAGGAAGGACTCATCATCTTCCATGTTTGCCATATCAATCAAAACCAAAGTATCATCATAGAGTCCTTTTAGTTTTTCATATTTTTCAACTTTGTTTTTAAGAGCTTTTGTTCGCTGCAAAATTTTTTGACTATTATCCGGGTCATCCCAGAATCCCGGTTCCGCCGCCTGTTTTTCAAGTTCTTCTATCTTTGATATCGTTTGAGCGATGTCAAAGTGAATCCCTCAAATCGTTTATACTGCTTTCCATGTTCTGAAGTTCAATTCTGTATTCATCATACTGTAACAATATAAGTCACCCCTTTAAGTTATTATGTTATTAATTATTTACCACAGCATTTTTTGTATTTAAGACCGGAACCACACGGACAAGGATCGTTTCTTCCGACCTTAGCTTCTTTACGGACAACCGGCTGTTTTGTAACAGTACCATCGGAACTTCCGCCGGAAGCTGATATCGGTTTAGCAACTTGTTCACGTTCTATTTTACGTTCAGCCTTAACACGGAACAAAAGACGAATTATATCTTCGGTTATTGCCTGAAGCATCGCTTCATACATGATATAACCCTCTTCTTTATATTCAATAATAGGATCTCTTTGAGCATATGCTCTGAGACCTATTCCCTGACGCAGTCTCTCCATATCGTCAATATGATCCATCCATTTACTGTCAACCGCACGAAGGAGAATTATTCTCTCAATTTCCCTGAGCTGCTCAGCTCCGAATTCTTCTTCCTTTAGTGCATATTGCTCCATGGCAATATCATAAAGAGTGTCTTTCAAGGATTGTTTTGTAAGATCTTCAATCTCTTTTTCTGTAAATGAAAGTGTATCCTTGGGCAAAAAGAACTGCTCAAGATAATCTATAAGTCCTGTTATATTCCAATTTTCAGGATATTCTTCTCCGGCAGTATATTGTTCAACGTTGAGTTCAATAAAAGCAGCAATTCGTTTTTCAAAACTCTGTTTGAAGTCTCCGCCATCCAAAACTTTGTTTCGTTCAGCATAAATCACTTTACGTTGAACATTCATTACATCATCATATTCAAGAACATTTTTACGTGCCTTGAAATTATTGCCTTCAACTGTCTTTTGAGCTCTTTCAATTGCGGCGCTAAGCATGCCGGCTTCAATGGCTTCATCGTCTTTCAGCCCCAGAGCATTAACCATAGTGCGAAGACGATCTGAACCGAATTTTCTCAGAAGATCATCATCAAGTGAAAGATAGAATCTTGATTCACCAATATCACCCTGTCTTCCGGAACGGCCTCGCAGCTGATTGTCAATACGACGTGATTCATGACGCTCGGTACCAATAATGAAAAGCCCCCCTGCAGCAATAACATCATCTCTTTCTGACTGAATTTCTGCCTTGTATTTAGCATTCAGTTCAGCAAATTTCGCTCTTGCTTCAAGAATTGTCTCGTCATCGGTTTCAGCAAAACCGGTGGATTCCACAATAATCTCAGGTTCATATCCAAGTTTTTCCATCTCTTTTTTTGCAAGAAATTCGGCATTACCACCAAGCATGATATCTGTACCACGACCTGCCATATTGGTTGCAATGGTTACAGCACCTTTTTTTCCTGCCTGAGCAATAATTTCAGCTTCTTTATCATGATACTTAGCATTTAAAACCTCATGCTTAATACCATTCTTTTTCAGCATCTTACTCAAAAGCTCGGATTTTTCAATTGTAACTGTACCAACGAGAACAGGCTGTCCCTTTTGATGACATTCAATAATCTGGCATATAACTGCATTAAATTTACCTGCTTCCGTTTTATATACGCTATCCGCATGATCTTTTCTTATCATGGGTTCATTGGTAGGAATAACAACAACATCAAGATTATAAATACCATTAAACTCTTCCTGTTCGGTTTCTGCGGTACCGGTCATGCCTGATAGCTTGTTATATAGGCGAAAAAAGTTTTGGAACGTAATTGTAGCCAGAGTTTTACTCTCTCTTGCAATAGTAACATTTTCTTTGGCTTCAATAGCTTGATGAAGACCATCGTTATATCTTCTTCCGTGCATAAGGCGGCCTGTAAATTCATCAACAATAATAACCTCGCCGTCTTTTACAACATAATCAACATCTCTGTGCATTACACCGTGTGCACGAATTGCCTGGTTTATGTGATGAAGAAGAGTAATATTTTCAGGATCAGAAAGATTTTCAATGCTAAAAGCTTTTTCTGCTTTTTCTATACCCGAAGCTGTAAGGGTAGCTGTGTTAGCCTTTTCATCTACAATATAGTCTGCATCAACATCATCGTTATCCTGTTTATCGTCAGATTCTACAACCTTAAGCATTTTAAGGGATTTGGCAAAATGATTTGCAACCGAATATAAATCGGTGGATTTTTCTCCCATACCGGAAATTATGAGAGGTGTTCTTGCTTCATCAATCAATATGGAGTCAACTTCGTCAACCACAACGAAATTATGACCTTTGCATTGTACCACATCTTTTTTGTAGATGACCATGTTGTCACGAAGATAATCAAATCCAAATTCATTGTTTGTTCCATAGGTTATATCCGCACTGTAGGCTTCTTGTCTTTGAG
>JAFQBA010000032.1 GCA_017416845.1 Clostridia bacterium | reverse complement strand
CCTCGCAGTACCTTTGTACAGCTTCGGGCACGTGCGAATCGGGAATACTTCCCGACTCGCATTCGATTTGACAATTCTGAATCGTTTTTTCCTGTCCCCGAGGCAAAGTAAAAATTGCAAGCAATTTTCACTTTGCCGAGTCGTCGTTCCTCGTGTTAAACAGAGCGATAAACTCCAATTTAAACTTCCAAGGAGGAATCATGTATGTATGAAATAGCTGTACCTATACAATCGGCAGGAATACAAAGATGCGGCGGAAGAGAAAAAATCCTGTCTGAACTAAAAAGAATAGGCGCAAAGAGAATTTTTCTTGCAACAGGAACTCTTTGCTTCGACAAAACAGAAAGAGAATTTGAATTCAAACATTTAAAAGAAAATACAGAATTTTTTAAAAGTCATGGATTTGAGGTTGCCTCGTGGATGTGGTCATTTTGGGTAAGAGGCAAAAATGATTTCACGAAAATCCGCGGTGCAGGCGAAAAATCTGTCGATTTTTTTGCGTGTCCTCTTGATGAAAATTTCAGAAAATTTGTATATGATTATGTGCAAGGAATCGCCAAATGCGGAGTGGACATAATTAACCTTGATGACGATTTCAGATATGGCTACATTGGTGGTAAACACATTGCCTGCACTTGTGAACTTCATATGAAAAAAATATGTGACATCCTCGGTGAAGAACTCACACCTGCCGAGCTTGAAGATAAGGTTCTTACCGGAGGCAAAAACAAATACCGAGATGCCTGGATGAAAGTTAACGGCGATGCACTGAAAGATCACGCCAAACTTATCCGTGATGCCATAAATGAGATAAACCCTAAAATAAGAGCATCTCTCTGCGCTTGTATGCCAACATGGGATGTTGACGGTGCGGACTCGGCTACTCTTGCAAAAATTCTTGCAGGAGATACAAAACCGCTCCTGAGACTCATCGGTGCTCCCTACTGGTCTGTTGATAAACTTTATCAGCGGAGCAGACTTCAAAACGTAATTGATCTTGAAAGAATGGAACGCACTTGGTGTAATGAAGGCATCGAAGTGTATGCTGAAGGCGACTGTTATCCAAGACCGAGAACAACGTGTCCGTCGTCTTATCTTGAGCTCTTTGACATGGCAATGAGAATCGACGGAAGACTTGACGGTATTATGAAATATTCCATAGATTACTACTCTCCTGCCGGATATGAAACAGGATATATTGATGCACAAATAAGAAACAAACACATATACGAAGGTATTGACAAACATTTTTCAGACAAAGAAACTGTTGGCGTAAGAATTTATGAAGCTTTAAACAAGCTTGAGAACATGGATGTTCCAAAGCATATCAAAGAAAATGAAAACATTTATGACATATTCTTCTCTCCCGCTTCAAGACTTCTGGCAGACAACTCTATTCCCTCAACCTATGAAGGCGAAGGCACAGGCTCAATCGCTTTTGGCGAAAACATAAAATATGTGCCAAGAGAAGTTTTTAAAAACGGTATTGTGATTGATGCAAGAGCCGCAATTATATTAAATGAAATGGGAATTGACACAGGCTTTGAAACAATCGGCGAAGAGGTTCATTCATCAACAGAAGAATTTTCTGACGGTTCACGCTGCGGATATGTGGGCAATTTTATAAGCTACAAATGCACATTGAAACCCGAGGCGAAAATTTCTTCAAGTCTGATTTTAAATGCAGAAACAAGAAGTGCAGAGCCTGTTAAAAATCCTTTTGCTTTTATGTATGAAAATGCAGATGGCGACAAATTCTTTGTGCTGAATCTTGAAGCATATTTTTGCTCTGATGCAATCCTTCGCGGATATGCCCGTTCAAAGCAGATTAAAGATGCAATCGAAACAATGTCGGGTGAAAAGCTCCCTGCCTATTCCTTTGGCAATCCCGATCTTTACATAATGTGCAAAGAATCTGAAGGCAAAAAAGCGGTTGGTCTTTTTAACATTTTTGCAGACGGAATCTATGACGGCACAGTTGAGCTTGACAAAGAGTACAAAACAATCGAATTTATAAACTGCAAAGGAGAGCTTAAAGGTGACAAGGTTTGCATAAGCGAAATTCAACCGTTCTCATTTGCAGGATTTGAAGTCAGAAATTAAATAGAACCAGCAGAAATTACAATGGAGGTTTTACACTATGTATAAAATTACAGTACCGGTTATATCCGCTCAAATATTGACAGATGACGACAGAGTTGCAACACTCTCCGAATTAAAGCGTATCGGTGCACAAAGGATTTATCTTGCGATGGATACCCTGTGCTATGATAAAACCGAAAAAGAATACGAATTTAATCTACTCAAAGAAAACACAGAATATTTTAAGGCACAAGGGTTAGAAGTCGGCACATGGATATGGACTTTCTGGATGCGTGGAGATAATGACTTTGTAAAAATCAGAGGTGCAGGCGAAAGTTCCGTTAACTTTTTTGCTTGTCCTCTTGACGAAAAATTCCGAAGTTTTGCCTATGAATACATAAAAGATATAGCAAAATGCGGTGTTGATATAATAAATTTTGATGATGATTTCAGATACGGATATATAGATGGCAAAAACATCGCCTGCACCTGCCCTCTTCACATGAAAAAAATATGTGAAATCATCGGCGAAGAACTGACTCCTGCCGAGCTCGAAGAAAAGGTTCTTTCCGGAGGCAAAAACAAATACCGAGATGCATGGATGAAGGTTAACGGTGATGCACTCAAAGCTCATGCAAAACTCATCCGAGATGCGATTAATGAAGTTAACCCCGAAATCAGAGCCGGAATGTGTGCATGCATGCCGTCGTGGGATGTTGACGGTGTTGATTCCGCTACCCTCTCAAGAATTATGGCAGGCGATACCAAACCGCTACTCAGGCTCATTGGTGCTCCCTACTGGGCTGTTGATAAGGTTTTTCAGAGAAGCAGGCTCCAAAATGTTATTGACCTTGAAAGAATGGAAAGATGCTGGTGTGGAGAAAATATTGAGATTGTGGCAGAAGGCGACTGCTATCCGAGACCTCGAACAAACTGTCCCGCGTCTTACCTTGAGCTTTTTGATATGGCTATGAGAATTGACGGAAGACTTGACGGTATTATGAAATATTCCCTTGACTACACTTCACATCCCACTTATGAAACCGGATATATTGATGCGCAAATAAGAAACGCTCACACATATGAAGGCATAGATAAATATTTTTCAAACAAAGAAACCGTTGGTGTAAGAATTTTTGAAGCTTTAAACAAGCTTGAAAACATGAACATACCAAAGCATATCAAAGAAAACGAAACCATTTATGACATATTCTTCTCTCCTGCTTCAAGACTTCTGGCAGATAACTCTATTCCCTCAACCTATGAAGGCGAAGGCACAGGCTCAATTGCTTTTGGCGAAAACATAAAATATGTGCCAAGAGAAGTTTTTAAAAACGGTATTGTGATTGATGCGAGAGCCGCAATTATCTTAAATGAAATGGGAATTGACACAGGCTTTGAAACAATAGGCGGAGAAGTTCATTCGTCAACAGAAGAATTCTTCGACGGTATGCGTGCAGGATATGTGGGCAATTTCATAAGCTACAAATGCACCTTGAAGGAAAATGCGGAAATATCATCTTATTTGATTCTTAACGCAGCCACAAGAAGTGCAACACCCGAAAAAAATCCTTTTGCATTTATGTATGAAAATGCAGATGGCGACAAATTCTTTGTGCTGAATCTTGAAGCATATTTTTGCTCTGATGCAATCCTTCGCGGATATGCCCGTTCAAAGCAGATTAAAGATGCAATCGAAAAAATGTCAAACAAAAAACTTCCTGCCTATTCCTACGGCAATCCCGATCTTTACATAATGTGCAAAGAATCTGAAGGCAAAAAAGCGGTTGGTCTTTTTAACATTTTTGCAGACGGAATCTATGACGGCACAGTTGAGCTTGATAAAAAGTATAAGACAATCGAATTTATAAACTGCAAGGGTGAGCTCAAAGGCGATAAAGTTAAAATTTCGGAAATTCAGCCCTTCTCATTTGCAGGATTTGAAGTAAGAAATTAAACAAAGGAGCAGACTGCTATGGATATTATATTTTTGGCATTAATTGTTATATTTTCAACCTTTCAGGGATGTATGGCAAAGGAATACAGCAAGCGAACACAAGGCGGCACAATGATGTTTGCGGGAATAACAGTATTCTTTGCAATGATTGTTTTTGTCATATCATTTTTAGTTACAAACGGACTTGATTTTAATTTTTCCGTTAATACCCTATGGTATGCAATTCTTTTTGCACTCACCTATGGCGGTGCAACAGTAGGAAGTATATACGCAGTGAAAACAGGTTCACTATCGCTTACTTCGCTTTTGACTTCTTTTTCACTGCTTATACCCACATTTTACGGTATTGTTGCCCTTGACGAAGAAACAAGTGCTTATCTGTATATTGGTCTTGTTCTTCTTTGTGCATCGCTTATCCTTGTTAATTTTAACGGTAAAGAAGACAGCGGGAATCAAAAAATAACTCTTAAATGGCTCATTTATGTTATCATTAGCTTTGCGGGAAACGGTATATGTACAATCACACAGAAAATGCAACAGATTAACCAAAACGGGATGTATAAAAACGAATTTATGATTGTTGCGCTGCTTATTGTTTTTGTTGGTGTTATGATTATATCGCTAATCACAGAAAAAAATCATAAATCATGCTTTAAACCGGCTCTCATAACCGGTGGTGCACGAGGACTCGGCAACGGAATTGTAAACCTTCTTGTTATATCGCTTGCAATAACTATGCCTGCATCTGTTCTCTTCCCGGTTGTGTCGGGAGGAGGAATCGCTCTCACGGCAATTCTTGCAATGACACTTTACAAAGAAAAACTCTCAACACAGCAAATTCTTGCAATGATATTCGGTATTGCATCGGTGGTATTTCTTAATATATAATTTATATATAACAAACCTCCGCATATTTACTTTAGAATGCAAATATGCGGAGGTTTTGTTGTCATTATATTCAAAGTCTATCGCTTTCATCGAAAATTTTGTCTGACAGATAATTCGCAAAATATGTAGTATCTTTCCTGTCGATTCTTAAATCGGCACATCTTTCATTCTGATTCAAAATTTTGTCACATCTCGCAATGCATTCCGTTGCCATTTTTATTTTTTCTTTGTATTCCCCGGAAATATGACCGAGTTCTTCTTTGTATACGGTGTCTACGTCGCATTTTGCCCCCGGAGCATAAAAATCAAGAATGAAATCACCCTCTCTTATGGGAAAATGCTCATGAGGCGGTGTTGAATCAAAAATACAAATGTTTTTTTCTCTCACAACAACCATATCGATGCTTTTTGGATCAAAAGCGCAATAATAGCATTCTGCATCATAGCCGCAATCTGTTGCATGATTCAGTATTTTTCGCATAAATGTGGATTTGCCGCTTCCTGGTCTCCCCTTTATAAAATATCTTGTTTTAATTTCCTCGGTAATGCTGTCGATATAATCAACACTTCCCGATGCGGTTGCCGCTCCGAGAAAACGCTCAAAAATTTTTCCTTTTTCATTTTGTTTTTCCTCACTGAAAAGCTCTTTTATGAGGTTTTCGCATTTTTCATCAATTTGCGAAAAATCAAAATTATCCACATAGTATCTTTCCCATCTGTCGTGTATGAGCAGTGCATCTTCAAAATGCATCTTTGCATCATTAAGCTTGCCGACAATTTGAGAATAGTCACTTTCAATCGAAACAGGCAATCCACTTTCTTCGTAAAATTCCACATTCATCACGGCTTTTTCAAGTTCAGGAAAGATTAGTCCTTTTAATCCGTTGTTTATAAAGCTGTGAACAACATCGGTTTTTATATTTTTTGAGTAGGCAATGTTAATCATAATTCCAAATAATTCCGCAAGACTTTTCTGCGAATAGCCATATAATTTAATGGGTTTGAAAGGCAAGTCAAAACTTTTTATACCTTTTGAACCCAATGTACTGATAAAATAACGCATATGATTATGACACATCCTTTCATACTACATTATTTCTATTCGGGATTCAGTTTTTTATGTCAACAAAATTTCCAATCGGCAAAAAATCCCACGGCAAATATGTGCCGTGGGATTTGGAAGTTTGATTATATTTATAATCAGTCAGCCATACGTTTGTATGTTTCATATCTGTCGAGAAGGTCTTTTTCAGCCTTGTCGAAGAGCTGAGAAGCGATATCGGGATATGCTTTCTGGAGCATGAGATATCTGTTTTCACCCATCATGAAGTCTTTAATCTGACCTGTGGGTTCCTTGGAATCAAGGATAAAGGGATTCTTACCTGCTTCTTTGAGCTCGGGGTTGAATCTCCAGAGGTGCCAGTAGCCTGTTTCAACTGCTTTCTTCTCTTCTGCAATTGAGTTAGCCATGTTACCTTTAGCTTTGATACCGTGGTTGATACAGGGAGCGTATGCAATGATAAGTGAAGGACCGGGATAAGCTTCTGCTTCTTTAATAGCATTGAGAGCCTGCTGCATGTTAGCACCGAGAGCAATCTGAGCTACATATACATAGCCATAGGTTGTTCCGATCATACCAAGGTCTTTCTTCTTAACTTTCATACCGGAAGCTGCGAATTTAGCAACAGCAGCTGTAGGTGTAGCTTTGGAAGCCTGACCGCCTGTGTTGGAGTAAACTTCGGTATCAACAACGAAGATGTTGATGTCTTCGCCGGAAGCGATAACGTGGTCGAGACCGCCGTAACCGATGTCGTATGCCCAACCGTCACCACCGAATACCCACTGTGACTTCTTAACGAGGAAGTCTGTTCTGTCGGCAATCTGTTTGATGATGGGATCGTTCTTATCTGCATTTGCAAGAGCTGCTTCAACCTGAGCTGCAGCTGCAATTGATGCTTCGGTGTTGTCTTTGCCTGCAATCCAAGCTTTGAATGCATCTGCGAGTTCTGCACTGCAGCCTGCTTCGATTGCCTGATTCATAAGGCTTACAAGATTCTTTCTGTTTTTCTTAACAGCGAGAACCATACCAAGACCGAATTCAGCGTTATCTTCAAAGAGGGAGTTAGCCCAAGCAGGACCTTTGCCTTCAGCGTTTTTGCAGTAAGGCATTGAAGGAGCGGAACCACCCCAGATTGAAGTACAACCTGTAGCATTTGCAACCATCATTCTGTCACCGAAGAGCTGAGTGATGAGCTTGATGTAAGGTGTTTCGCCACAACCTGCACATGCACCGGAGAACTCGAGGAGAGGAGTTGCAAACTGTGAATTTTTAATATTTTTAGCAATATCGATGTCTTTCTGTTTTGAAGAAACTGTCATAGCATAATCCCAGTTGGGAGCTTCAACAGGAGAAACAGCATCGATAGGAGTCATCTTAAGAGCCTGTACTTTTTCAGGACATACATTAGCACACACACCGCAACCGAGACAGTCGAGGGGAGATACCTGCATTCTGAATTCCATACCTGCAAAGCCTGTAGCTTTCTTTGTTACAAAGTTTTCAGGAGCATTAGCCTTTTCTTCTTCATTGAGGAGAACAGGTCTGATTGCAGCGTGAGGACATACAGCTGAACACTGGTTACACTGGATACATTTGTCAACATCCCAAACCGGAACAGATACAGCTACGCCTCTCTTTTCGTATCTTGAAGTACCTGTTTCGAAGGTACCTGCTTCTTTGTCGTCACCAACAAATGTGGATACGGGGAGCTTGTAACCTCTCTGAGCGTTAACGGGAGCAACGATATCTTTGATGAATGCAGGAACATCAGCCTTAGCTTCTTCTGCATCAACAGCATCTTTCCAAGAAGCAGGAACTTCTACTTTGTGAAGAGCTTCAACTGCACCGTCAACGGCGTCGCAGTTCATCTTAACGATTTCGTCACCCTTCTTGCCGTAGGTCTTTTTGATTGCGGCTTTAATAAGTTCAACAGCCTGATCAAAAGGAATAACGTCAGCAAGTTTGAAGAATGCACCCTGAGTTACCATGTTGATTCTTGTCTGTCCGAGACCAACTTTTACAGCAACATCAACAGCGTTGATTGTGTAGAACTGGATATCGTTTTCAGCAATGTATCTCTTCATAGCTGCGGGGAGCTTTTCGTCGAGTTCTTCGTCGGACCATACACAGTTAAGGAGGAAGGTACCGCCTTTTTTGAGGCCTTCGAGAACATCATACTGATATACATATGCAGGTTTGTGACATGCAATGTAGTCGGATTCGTCAAGGAGATATGTTGATTTGATGGGCTTTTTACCAAATCTCAAGTGAGACATGGTTACACCGCCGGACTTTTTGGAGTCATAATCAAAATATGCCTGAGCATACATATCTGTGTTGTCACCGATGATTTTGATGGCGTCTTTGTTAGCACCAACAGTACCGTCGGAACCGAAGCCCCAGAACTTACAACGTGTTGTGCCTTCGGGAGCAGCGTTGATTTTGTCAACGAGGGGAAGTGAAAGATTTGTAACGTCATCCACAATACCGATTGTGAAGCCGTTCTTGGGCTCTGCAGCATCGAGGTTAGCAAATACGGAAGCGAGCTGTGTGGGAGTTGTGTCTTTTGAACCAAGACCGTAACGTCCGCCAACAATAACGGGAGCATCTGCTTTGCCCACATAGAGGTTGCAAACATCAAGATAAAGAGGTTCGCCGAGTGCACCGGGTTCTTTTGTTCTGTCGAGAACAGCAATTTTCTTAACAGTTTTGGGCATTACATCGAAGAAATATTTTGCACTGAAAGGTCTGTAGAGGTGTACTTTAACTACGCCGACTTTCTGACCTGCAGCGTTGAGATAATCAACTGTTTCTTCAAGAGCTTCACATACAGAGCCCATAGCGATGATAACTTTTTCAGCATCGGGAGCACCGTAGTAGTTGAAGGGTTTATATTCTCTTCCGGTGATTTTGGAGATTTCTTTCATGTAATCTGCAACAACATCGGGGAGAGCATCATAGTATTTATTAGCAGCTTCTCTGCCCTGGAAGTAGATATCGGAGTTCTGAGCTGTACCTCTGAGAACGGGGTGTTCGGGGTTTAAAGCACGGTCTTTGAATTCTTTGATAGCTTCCATATCGGTGAGAGCTTTGAGGTCTTCATAGTCCATAACTTCAACTTTCTGAATTTCGTGAGAAGTTCTGAAACCGTCGAAGAAGTGAACGAAAGGAACTCTACCTTTGATTGATGCAAGGTGAGCAACACCACCGAGGTCCATTGTTTCCTGAACAGAGCCGGAAGCAAGCATAGCGAAACCGGTCTGACGGCAAGCCATAACGTCCTGATGATCACCAAAGATGTTAAGAGCGTGAGCAGCAATAGCTCTGGCACTTACGTGGAATACGCAGGGAAGAAGTTCGCCGGCGATTTTGTACATGTTGGGGATCATGAGAAGAAGACCCTGTGATGCTGTGAATGTTGTTGTGAGGGCACCTGCCTGAAGTGAACCGTGAACTGCACCTGCAGCACCGGCTTCAGACTGCATTTCGACAACGTCTACAACTTCGCCGAAAATGTTTTTGAGTCCCTGAGCACTCCATTCGTCAACAACTTCTGCCATTGTTGAAGAAGGAGTAATAGGATAGATAGCTGCAACTTCGGTAAACGCATAGGCGCAATGAGCGGCAGCATTGTTACCATCCATGGTTTTGAATTTCTTTGCCATTTTTTTAGCCTCCTGTAAAGATTTATAAAAAGATTATAATAAATATAAACATACGTGATTATTATAGCATACTCAGCAGGATTTTTCAACATTTTTTTGATATTTTTTTGTCAAAATGAATGTTTGTTATAATTTAATAAAGTGACGCATTATAAAGAAACAGTTTTTGATTATTTTTATTGCAAAGACAAAATCCTGTTCATGTGTTATTCGCTCTAAAACTCCCAATCGACAGACGAATTCATATACAGTTTAATATTTTGGTTGGCACAGTGTTAGATGCTTTCATATCAGTACAAGACTCCCTCTGCTTATCCCGAATCAAAAAAGAAGTCATCTTCTCATTTTATTATAACGAGAAAATAACTTCTTATTATTTTTTATTTGTTTTTAAGATAAATTACGCCCTGACCTTTATTTCTGTCTATGCGATAGTTTTTAAAATCTTTTCTTGTTTCGTATTCTGTCATAACGCCGCCCTCACATTCAAAGGGAGAAACATCATTTTTGACACTGATATAAACAGGAGCTTCAAATAAGCCTTTTCCCACTTCATCAACCTTTGAAAAATCCAGTTTAATCTTTCCGTCTTCTTCGGAAATTACGGAATGATTTCTGTACCAGAGCTGTTCGTGGGCAAATTCAACATCACGGGAAAGAATTACACCAAATTCTTCTGCCTGACGGTTAAAGAAAGCTTTCCACTTTGAAATATTTTCAAAATTCAGCTCAGGGTCAAGTCTCAAAAAGTTTGGCCAGTGACTGCAGATAATCCCTGCTTTTTCTTCACCGTATGTAGGGAGTTTGTCGGGATTTACGTCATATGCTTCCCAGTATGCAAGAAAGCCGGCTTCGTTATTGAGCATAACGGTGTTATCTACTCTTGTTGTGTCGATATACGGTTCCTGCCAAAATTTTATACCATAGTCTTTAATGATTTTTGTGTATGAGCCGTCTTTCCAAGCATCAAGACAGTGGCCCGGGCAAGTGAAGACACGAAGCTCCTTTTTAAATCCCCAGTCGTCATAAATTTCCATAAAACCGTCAAGATGCTGTCTCACATACCATTCGGGCGCAGGACCTCTTTTGCTTTTGTCGCCCGCCTTAAAATCCCATGGCGGAACAAATTCCGCACTCATGTAATTGCCCTCATCGTCCCAGCATTCGTGAAGGAGTCCGTGAAATGCCATTTCAAGGTAATCAGCAGAGTTTATAAAATCGCGTATTTCTTCCTCTTCTTCAATATCAAGGTTAGGAGAACCTGTCCACTCTTTGCCGAGCTTGTTGGAATAGGGCACCTTTGCAAGGGTCCCCTTTCTGTCCCAGTCTCCGAGCACAAACATACCGCAGATTTTCATATTCACACTTTTGCCTATTTCATTTATGACTTTGTAATCTTCAATGGTGTGACGACGTGGTATACCAGATCTTGTAGGCTGAAAACCGTCCCAATAGGGAGTTCTTCCCTCAATCCAGCCTATGTCATCCATAGAAATTTGAAAGGGTACGGGGATTTTTATGTCATTTAATTCCATAATATTATACCCCTTTTTAATTATTTATCAATGTGTTTTAAGTATATGTCGTTTTTACCGTTTCTTTGGATTTTATAGTTTGTATGACCTTTTCTTTCCGAGTATTTGGTCATAACACCACCTTCGCATTCAAAAGCAGCAGTTCCGTTTTTAACACTGATATAAATCGGTGCATTAAAATCTGCAGGCATAATTTCATCGGCTTTTGAACAATCAATTTTTATCTTTCCTTCTGCCTCTTCAAGTATGCAGTTATTTCTGAAAAGAAGCTGATGATGAGCAAAGGCAATATCTTCGGAAATGATTATACCAAATACATCTGCCTGACGATTAAAGAAAGCTTCCCATTTTGGCAGATTTTCAAAATTGAGATCCGGATCAAGACGAAGGAAGTTTGGCCAATGAGTGCAGATGATGCCGGCAGTTTCCTCGGTATATGTGGGGAGTTTGTCAGGATTTATGTCGTAAGCTTCCCAAAAACCTATCCATCCGGGCATATTGTTGAGCATAACATCGTTTTCATAAATTGTGTGGGTAATATATGGTTCCTGCCAGTATTTTATGCCATAATCTTTTAAGATTTTTGTGTATGAGCCGTCCTTCCACGCATCAAGACAGTGTCCCGGGCATGTGAAGGCACGAAGTTCTTTTTTAAAGCCCCACTCATTGTAGATTTCAAGAAAAGCATCCAGATGAGCTCTCACATACCATTCGGGAGCAGGACCTCTTTTGCTTTTGTCGCCCGCCTTAAAATCTGTCGGAGGAACAAATTCGGCACTCATATACTCACCGTTGTCATCCCAACACTCGTGCAAAAGACCGTGATAAGCCATTTCAAGATTTGTAGCAGAGTTTAAAAAGTCGCGTATATCATATAATTCCTGTTCAAATTTTTCGGGTGTACATTCATGATGCGATTTGTCTACGGAGTTGGACTCTCTGATATAGGGTGAACCCTTCCACTCTTTTCCGAACTTGTTGGAATAGGGTACTTTTGCCAGGATTCCGCTTTTATCCCAGTCACCAAGGACAAACATACCGCAGATTTTCATGCCTGCAAGTTTTCCGATTTCATTTACCACCTGATAATCCTTAAGCACATGACGGCGTGGAATACCTGTTCTCGTGGGCTGAAATCCGTCCCAATAGGGAACACGGCCTTCTATCCAGCCTACATCATCCATTGTAAACTGAAAGGGAACGGGAATTTTGATGTCATTTATATTCATAATGTTTTCCTCCTCAAATTGCGTTTTACTTTTAGCTTTATATTATCACATGAAAAAACAAAAATCAAGTCAGAAATCGCATAATCGCCAAACAGGATTGATATCTTCCTATTGCATAATCTTTCATTTTATGATATCATATCTTTTGTCAATCATAAAAGCAAGGAGAATCATTATGGCACTTGACGGCATTGTAATATCTGCTCTTGCAAAGGAAACTGCCGAAAAAATTGTCGGCGGACGAATAGACAAAATCCATCAGCCCGAAAAAGACGAGCTGATTATTTCGGTGCGCACATTCGGCGGTGCATACAAGCTCCTTTTGTGTGCAAATCCGTCTTTCCCGAGATTTCACATCACAAATGTGCAAAAGGAAAACCCCGATAAACCACCAATGTTTTGTATGCTTCTCAGAAAGCACATTCAGGGCGGCAAAATTCTCGGTGTGGAGCAGGACGGCTTTGAAAGAATTGTTAACATTGCAATTGAAAGCTATGACGATATGGGATTTTTGTCACAAAAGCATCTTATAATAGAAATCATGGGCAAGCATTCAAACATTATCCTCACCGATAAAGACGGTAAAATTCTCGACAGCATTGTTCATGTTGATTTCTCAGTGAGCAGTGTCAGACAAATTCTGCCGGGTCTCACCTACTCTCTCCCACCCTCGCAGGGGAAGAAAAACCCGCTTGAGGCAAGCCGTGATGATATTGCATTTACACTTTCAAATGATGATTTGCCCGTGTGGAAACAGATTCTTGATGCATATTCGGGCATAAGTCCCCTTGTGGCAAGAGAAGCAGTTTACCGTGCCGTTGGAATGTGTGACATAACAGGTCCCGAAGCAACAAGAACCGATCTTGAAAAAATTGCCGTAAACTTCTACGGCATAATGTGTGATGTGAAAGACGGAGTGTATAATCCGTGTGTTATCAGTGACAAGCAAAGCGGCAAAATGCTTGACTTTTGTTCAATTGACATTTCGCAATACGGCTCAGGTGCAAAATCGGAGCATTATCCCGGAGTGAGCGAAGCGGTTGAAAGTTTTTATGTGAAAAAAGCATCAAGCGAAAGCATAAAGCAAAAATGCGGTGACCTTTTGAAGCTTGTGTCAAACAACATTGACCGATGTCGCAAAAAGCTCCAAATTCAGCTTGAAATTTTGAAAAAAGCCGAAAAAAGAGAAAAATTCAAAATATACGGTGATTTGATTACCGCAAATATATATATGATAAGTCAGGGAATGGAAGAGGTTACGGTGCAAAATTTCTACAGTGAAAATTTTGAAGAAGTGACCATTCCTCTTAAAAACGATTTATCGCCATCTAAAAATGCGCAACGGTATTATCAGAAATATAATAAAGAAAAAACAGCCGAAACCGAAACCCTGAAGCAAAAAAAGCTCAACGAAGAAGAGCTTGACTATCTTGAATCGGTTTATGAAGCTCTCACAAAAGCCGAAACCGGAACAGAAATCACCCAGATTCGTGATGAACTCATTGAAGAGGGATATCTCAAAAACAGAGGAAGACTCAACAAAAAGAAAAGGGCAGAAACACCAAAGCCCATTCATTTTGTGAGTGATGACGGTTATGATATATATGTTGGCAAAAACAACATGCAAAATGATTATCTTACACTAAAGCTTTCAAGAAGCACAGACCTTTGGTTTCACACAAAAGGCATTCACGGCTCTCACACCCTTGTCCCCACCGAAGATGCCCTCACCGTCCCCGACTCCACCTATTTTCAGGCGGCACGACTTGCGGCATACTACAGCAAGGGCAGAGGATCTGAAAATGTACCTGTGGATTACACCGAAGTTAAAAACGTGAAAAAGCCGTCCGGTGCAAAGCCCGGCATGGTTATCTATGTAAACTACAACACTCTTTATGTCACACCGGACGAAGATGAAATCGAAAGATTAAAAAGCAAAAAATGATTTTTTACAATCCCATATTTGTTATGATTTTAATGTGAAACGGACACTTTTTTGAAACATTTTAACATAAACTCATGCATATTCGGCATTTTATCCGCATATTTTAATAAAATTGAAATTTGGTATTGATTTTTGAAAAAGTCTGTGGTATAATCTGTATTACTGATGATTAAATGAGCAATTGGAGGTGAATATATTGCCTAATATTAAATCCGCTAAAAAGAGAGTTAAAGTTATCGCTACTAAAACACTCAGAAATCAGATGATTAAATCTAATCTTAAAACTTGCATAAAGAACTTCGAAGCTCTTGCTGCAAAAGCTGATAAAGCAAACGCTGTTGAAGCTTGCAAATTAGCATTCAAGAGATTGGATCAGGCTGTTGCAAAGGGTATCCTTCACAAAAACACTGCAGCCAGAAAAAAGGCTCAGCTTAGTTTGAAGCTCAATAAAATCGGTGCGTAATTCCGATGGTAAACCTTCCGTTTTCGGAAGGTTTTTTTGTCGTATAGCAAACTTCGTTCCCATACAGCAAAAGACATTCCCTCTTTAATCGGGAATGTCTTTTGGTTTTATTAATCACTATTTTGTTTCATTAAGAAGGAATACTATTTATCATACATCTTCATAGCTTCACAAATATCCTCGAAGCTGTTACATTTTCCGTTTTTAACATAAAGATATGATGTGGTCATGCCGCTGATAAGACAACTTTCAACATCAAGACCTGCAAGAAGTCCTGCACAAAAACCCGAGTTGAAATTATCGCCGCCACCGGTTGTCTTTTTGGGATTCTCACAAAGAATACCCGGAATCTCAATTTCACCACCGTCAAAAACAGCCGCTGAGCTGTCGACAGGATGAATAATAACTGTTCCTATTCCTGAGAATTCTTTTATTTTTCTTGCAATCGGGAGAGAACCCTCGTATTCACCGTCTGCAAGAACCGAATGCATAACCATAGCCTCACTTTTATTAAGTCCGAGATATGTAGGAGCATATTCGGAATAGCGCCCAAACATCTTAAGAGCTGCTTTAATTTCATCGCCGTCGCGTTTTGCACAATCTGCAATATCTATATATATCTTTCTGTCTTTTTTAGACAGACGAGGCATTACAAACTCAAGAAACTTTTCATATATCTCATGAAAATGAACAAGATAACTCCAGTTTACAAGAGTAATGATGTCGGCATCATCAAACTGCTCAACAAGTTCATCGATACTTATGCGCGCAACAAGGTCATCCCATCTGAGCTGACTGATTTTTTCTATATCACTCATAATAACTTTTCCGTCTTCGAACTCAAAAACATATGAATAACCCGGTTCACTTATGCTCTTAATCTTACAATTGGGATTAAGATTAAATACCGAATTAATTTCGGGATAACCCATAGCACCAACACACATACAGTTAACACCCATGTTGGCAAGTCCGTTTGCATAATGGGGACCGCAACCTCCAAATGCTGTATCGGTAACAATAAGTTCAATATTTCCGCTTCTGCCTGCGAGACTTGTTATTTTATTACCAAACTGGTCTATTGTAGGAAAATAAGTGCATGTTTTTTCATCAGAACGGGTTTTCACGGGACGTATAACAAGGTCCACAAATCCGTCAAATCCGATGCTTACCTTCTTGCTTTGAAGTATATCTTTTTTAGCTGCAAAATTTTCAGAATATTTCATCTGTGTCTTCCTCCGAAAAATAAAATAATTATATATACTATAGTATATCAAATTCATACAAAAAGCAAGTGTTTTTTAAAAATACTATTCTTCCGACCACTCACCGGTAACTATAATCTCATTATTTTCATCCGAAAGATAATCTTTTCCTTCTATAATTATCTCATCACCGAAATCCACACCGGAAATAATCTCAGTATAAATATCGTCTGTCACACCCACAGTCACCATACGTTTTTCTGCAATATTTCCTTTTGATACATAAACGTAATATGCTTCGCCTTCATTAATTAATGCTTCGGAAGGAATTTTGGTTATATCGCTAAGGCTTGCTGTAGTCAGTGATATATCAGCTACCATCCCCACATTAACAAGCTCTTCGGAATTATCTATACTTATCTTTACCTTGTAGAGACCGGTCATATCATCCTTAATCGGATCAATCATAGATACAAAGCCTTCAATATTTTCAATCTGAGCAGACAGTATGGAGATATTTGCCTTGGTACCTATTGAAAGTAACGGAATTACGGAGTCTGTAACATTAATTTCAACATCCATAATATTGGCATTTTTAATCTCATATATCGGACTTCCTGCCGCTACCATCTGCCCTCTCGAAACATTACATACAGATACATATCCTGAAATCGGGGCACGCACAGTTGTATTGTTAAGATTGTTAGAAGCAATATCAAGAGCAGCTTTTGCAGAATTCACAGAAGCAAGGGCAGTTTCTATGGAAGCATCTGTTGCACCTGCCGTCAGATTTACATTTTCTCTGGCATTGTTCAATGCATTTTCCGCATTTGTCAGTGCAGTCTTCGAAGCTTCAAATGCTGCAGATGCCGTAGCATTAACTGTTTTATAGTTTTCCTCTGCGGAAATAAGTGACGAGTATGCATTGTCTACTTCTAACTGACTGGCACCGCCCATATCGAAAAGCTGTTTTATACGCTCATAATTTGCTTTGGCATCATCATAAGCCTGCTTTGCAAGCTTTACCTGAGATGCATTTTCATATAAAACCTTTTCACGTTCATAGTTAGCCTTTGCCTGATCATACGCTGTCTGAGCATTTATCAACGCCTGATTAGCCTGTGCGCTTTGCTGTTTTGTTGATGAATTAACAACTGCATTATAACCTGCCACAGCACTGTTATATGCAGCAAGTGCCTGCTGATATCCAAGCGCAAGATCGGTATTGTCAAGCTGAACCAAAGTGGCACCTGCATTGACATAATCACCCTCTTTAACCAAAACATTCTGAGCCTTTGCACTAACCTTTGCGGAAACACTTACACTTTCTGATGCAGTCAGGGTTCCGGTATAGGAAACAACAGATTCAATATCACCGCCCATAACCTTGTACACTGTTACATTGGTTCCGACTTCTGCCTTTTCAGCAGGTTTATCCTCGCTGTCTGAGCATGCGCAAAAACCGCACAGAGCAACACAAAGCAGTGAAGCAATAATTCTTTTTATCATATTATGTTCTCCTTTATATACCTATCATTATCTGATAATTATAGTTTTCTACAGCAAGTTTCTCGGTGAGCAAGGCATTGGTATATGCAATTTCTGCAGCTGTAAGTTCATCTGATTTGGCACTGAGAATAAAGTTTGTTATCATTCCCATTTCAAACTGAAGCTTACTCACCTCATATTGATTCTGTGTAAATTCAAGTTTACTTTTGGCTATTTTTGAAGCATTCTGTGCATTTATTACATCATAATATGCGCTTTTTATTGCAAGTGAAATATTTTTAATTCCATTATTATAATTATGTGTACTCTCTATATATTCCGTATACGCCGAAAAATATATTGTACTGTCGGTGTCAAGAGATTTTGTTGCCTCAAAATACTCCTGTGAAAGCTGCGCTGCAATTGTCAATGCCTTCACATCATATCTTTGTTCAAGAGCCTTTGGTATATCCGTTACAGCATCACCGCTAAACTCATTAACCATAACATCATCTGTCAAATTGAATTCGCAATCGCCATCTATGTTAAGACGGATTTTAAGGCTTTCTTTGCAAAGCTCTGCATTCTGCTGACACTTAATTATGTTTGCTTCACATTCGCTTACAGAAATTTGTGCATTTGTTACCTCAAGCTGTGTACACATACCCAAATTAAACTTCTGACTAATTATATCAAGATTGGATTTGGCTCTTTCAAGACCGTTTTTAGCAGTTTCAAGAAGAGATAACGCGTTTTTATATGTATAATACTTATGCGTTGTATCGTAAGCAATTGTTGCCTCTATTTTTTTTCTTTCATAAGCTGAAAGCTCAATATATTTCTTATACATATTTATGTAATATCCATTTTTAACATAAACCAATTCGAAATTCTGATTCATATATATAGGGATATTTTTTGCGTCTCTTTGAGTAAGCCTTGCATCTTTCAACTGCTTTTCCAGATTCTGTTTATTTATATCACATACTGCAAGCTCAGAGTTATCGCGTGTTGACATGGCAATAGCCTCTTCAAGCGACAATGTATATATTTCCCTGCCCTGCTCAATATTAACTGCATTTTGCATATAAACATCAGTATCATCCTGAGCAAATGACGGAAATACTGAAAACATCATCGATATCATAATTAAAGCTGAAATTATTCTTTTCATCTTCAGACACTCCCTTCTGTTATTCTGCAGCCGACAACCTTTTTGCAAGTCGTCTTTCTTTTCTTTTTCTGTGCTTTTCCGTTACATTATCAACCATAGCAAATATAACCGGAATCACATAAAGTGTCAGGAAAGTACCCACAAGAAGTCCACCCATAAGCACTATGGCAAGGGGTTGCATGAGGGCAGAGCCACCCTCTCCCATCATAGCCATCGGCAAAAATCCAAGAATCGAAGTGAGCGATGTCATAAGGATTGGACGCATTCTTGTAATACCCGCCTTTATGATAAGCTCATCACGATTTTCATCCGGTTTTTCCGCTCTTGACTGATTAATAAATTCAATAAGTACTATAGCGTTATTTACAATTATACCCATAAGCATGAGTATTCCCACGCATGATACTGCAGAGAGCTTACTTGAGGTAACAACCAATGAAAGTACAACACCTATCATGGCAAGAGGAATTGTTCCGAGAATAATGAAGGGTTGAACCAAATTTCCAAACTGAGCTGCCATTATCATATACATAAGAAGAATATCAAGCAAAATTGCTACTCCAAGTTGGCTTATGGCATCAACCATTATTTCATATGTTCCTGCCGATTCTCTGATTATTCCATCAGGAGTCGGAAGTTTCTTTATTGCTTCGTCAAAGGCTGCGGTAGCGGTGGCAAGATCTGTGCCGTAAAGCTTACCATACAAAGTAATAACTCTACGCTGATCTACCCTGCTAAGTGTAGTATAACCTTCCTCAATTACCACATCGGCAATATCCTGTACAGAAATCCATGTACCGGTCGGTGTCTTCAGGCGAAGTGCCTTTAGTTTTTCGAAAGAATCTACATAATCATCAGGATATTTCAGTCTGATATCAAATTCACTTCCACCATCGGCATACTGTGATGCTGTAACACCGGAAATTACATTATTTATAAGTCCTGCTGTCTGAACAGGTGTCAAGCCATATCTCATTGCTTTATCACGATTTGGCTTTATGTGTAATTCATAATTTGTTTCGGAAATAGACGTAGATGTTTCTACAACTCCATCTATTCCTGCAAGAATCTTTTCTGCCTCAAGGACATATTTTTCCAGTTCCTCATCATCTGCAGCACTAAACTGAATGCTCATCTCCTCTGAAGACATAGAAGCCATAGCCATGCTTTGCGTTGATACTTCGATTTCAGCTCCCGAAATATTCTTAAGAGAATTTCTGATCTGATACACAACATCATCGGAAGAATCATCCCTTTTGTCGATATCCTTTAAGCCTACAGTTATCGATATGGCATTCTCTGTACTTGCACCTGTTACTGTGCTTGCGGCATCGCCACTTGATCCTACAAGAGAAAAAACACTTTCAACATTCTTATTATTACTGATGATTCTCTCAAGTTCCAGCGCCATCTCATTGGTTTTATCAAGAGGGGTACCACTTGGAAGTGTAGCACTAACAGTAACTATTCCCGAATCGGTCGCAGGGATAAGCTCCATGCCGATTGATCCGAGTATCACAATTCCCACAACAAAAACAGCAAGTACAATTGAGATGAACAGTTTTCTGTGTTTCAATATTCTCTTAAGTGATTTTCCGTATACACGATAGCAGAACTCAAGAAATCTGTTAACCGGCGTGAAAAGTTTTTTAAACCGTGTTTTTTCCTCTTCACCCGTTTTGATTTTTGAGGCAAACATCGGAATAAGAAGAAATGTAACAAGTAATGATGCAATTTGCGAAAAAATAATACTGAATGCAAGCTGTTTAAACATCACCGCAACCATATTATCTATAAATATAATAGGCACATAAACTATACACGTGGTAAGAACAGATGCAATTACCGCACCAACAACTTCTCCGGAGCCTTTTATTGCCGCCTCACGAGGTGACAAGCCAAGACTCCGATGTCTAGTGATGTTTTCTATAACTACAACTGCATTATCAACAAGCATTCCCACGCCAAGGGCAAGTCCACCCAACGAGACAACATTGAGCGACATTCCGGAAAAGTACATTCCTATAAATGTGGTTACAATTGACACCGGCATAGATACGCCGATTACAAGCGAGCTTTTGATGCTTCCGAGGAAAAGAAGAAGAATTATTATTGCAAGGAATGCACCTGTAATCGCATTGTCGGCAACAGAGTTAACTGCCTCTTCAATCATTGTACCCTGTTCCATAGTCATGTTATATGTAAATTTAGGATTTGATTCATGCATATCATCGAGAACCTTATAAATCCCTTTTACTACATCTACGGTGTTCGCATCTGATTCTTTGGATATCGTTATTGATATAGCTTCAGAACCGTTAAGTCTTGCAATAGCGGATATGTCGGAAAAAGAATCTTTAACCGTTGCCACATCTCTGAGAGCAATAACCTGTCCCTTATTGGTCATAAGCGGAACAGATTGCAGTTCATCAAGACTACTAAACTTTCCAAGCATTCTTGCTGAAAGCTTTTTGCCCATAGCATTTGTTGTGCCGGCAGGCATATTTTGATTTTGCGCAACAATCGCTGTTGCTATATCGGAAAGACTCATATCATATCCGAACAATTTTGCAGGATCAATGTATACATCTATCTGACGGTTCTGAGCGCCGCTTACGGAAACACTTGCAACGCCATCAATGGATTTAAGCTTGGCATCGAGAGTTTCATCCACAAATTGCTTTGTCTGAACAAGATCATACCCCTCATACGATATACTGAATTGTGCTGTAGCCATCATATCAGTATCAAGTTTCAGCACAAGAGGATCGCTTGCGTCTTCAGGAAGATATGACTCAATAAGATCAATGCTGCTTTCCATATCTGCCGTAGCCTTATCCATGTCGGTACCGTTTGAAAACTGCACCATTACCAACGATACTCCCTCAGATGACTGAGATGTTACCGTATCCACACCGCTTATGCTGGATATTGCCCCTTCTATTGGCTTGGTAATCATTGTTTCGACTTCTTCACTGCCAACATTGGAATACTGAGTTGCAACAATTGCCATTGACAATTCCATGTCAGGAGTCAGTTCCATGGGAAGCATTGTGAGCGAATACAGCCCGATTACTGCAAACATAAGCACAATCATTACAACAGCAACCGGCTTTTTTACTGAAATTTCATGTAGTTTCATATTGTGACTATCCCTTCCTTTGTCAATTATCACACAATTTGTTTATACCATTTTCATAAAGCAATCTGAACTTTTTTATCAAGATTACAAATTGTTCATATTCTTCCTTTCCAAATCCGGCAAATATATCCTTCATAAAATCACAAATACTGCCTATTAGCTTTCGATAGTTTTCTTTTCCGTAATCGGTAAATCTCACTTCCGTACGGCGACGGTCATTCTTATTGGTAAAGCGTTCTATATATCCCTTGCTTTCAAGTCCCTTAAAACACTTGGATATAGCCTGTGCACTTATCGATAAGGCATCAACGATGTCGGAAACATATACACTGCTTATTTCCTTTTTGCTTGAAATATCATCAATTGTTCTGAGCAAAACCATTTCCGAATTTGACAAGTCCACATCAAAAACCTTTGAAAGATCAACGCGTTTTAAAAAGCTCATAAAACTCTCTATTTCCTTGTATAACCTATTCATGATCCCCCTCCATTTATTACCAATGGTTAATATTTAACCAGGTTGAACATTTTAATATATTATATCATATCATTAATATTTGTCAAACATCAAATTAAAGATTTATAAATATTAGCAGGATTACAGCATATCATATGCCTTTAAATTCGTCAATATATCAAAAAATATTATCCCCAGAAAATCCCAAGTTCAGGCGGATTATATGTCCACGTAATAAAAGCCACAGCAATAAGAGCAAATAGCACCAAAGCCCTGAAATTATCACCTAAGTCTCCGTCCGAATCCATTGACAGTAATTTAAAACTAATGAATTGACAAAATATAACGCCGAGCGCAAAAGATATAACATCTAAAATTATCATATTAAAACCTAATATTCCTGAATATGTATAGAAAAAAACAATGGTAAAACACATTGCGCAAAAAACAGACATAAGCTTTACATAGAAAAAATCAGCCTCTTTTCTGCCATAAGAAAAATACTCAGGCATAGCAAAAACTACAGCAGGCCAGAATATGAGCTTCAGATGTTCCCATACACTTTCATTTACTGCACTGAAATATCCTACAATTTCATTTTCTCCTGAAATATCATATGCATAATGAAGAAAAAAACCTGACAAAAATATAAAAACAGAGCCGGAAATGTGCCACAGCCTCAAACTCATATAAATCACCTGTATAAATTATATGAGTTCTTCGCAAAAATAGAACCGGCAAATGTAAAACAAATCATTCGCCGGTTTAAATAGATTATTAATAATTATTTAAGATTGCGATATTGCAACGCTTTTTCAAAAAACGGCAAATCACAGCTTTCGTATACACGGATATTTTCATGATAGTCAAGGTAATACAGAGGATCGCATCTGACCCCGTCCTGCGTAATATAGAAATCAAGATGCGGACCTGTACTGTTTCCGGTAGAACCGACAGCTCCTATAACCTCGCCGCTTTTAACCTGTTGACCGTCGGTCACAAATATCTCTGAAAGATGTGCATACTGTGTTTCGAGTCCGTTTCCGTGATCAAGAAGAATAAAATTACCGTACCCTGTTTTCTCATTCTCAGAATTTCCAAACCCTTGCAGTTTAACAACTCCATCCATTACTGCAACAACATCCGAGCCGATGTCGGCAGCAATATCAAGTGCTGCATGACCGTTTACCCTGCCTGCATTTGAATGGCAAAAAGGATTGTCACACCAAAAAATGGTTGTAACAAGTCCTGAAGCAGGTACGGGCCATATCATAGAAACATCTCCCTCAACCTTTGCACCTTCAGGCTGATGAACAACAAAACTATATTCAAAGGTCTTCCTGTACTCATTTTTGTCAACACATGTAATCTGCATAAGCTTATCTCCAACGGAGAGCTTACCAAAGGTTATACGACTGTCTATAGCTGACAATGAATAAGAAGTATCATTTATATCAAATGCAGTTTCGTTTATTTCAATAACATCTGTATCAACATCAGTTATTTTTATATTCATACGGTCGAGTGCTACTGATGAGCTTATTGTTCCGGCAAGCACATAAGAACTGCCCTTTGTTACCTTTACCGGAGGAACAAAGCTATTTACAGATATATCCCCTGCATGAACAGTACTTTCCGGATTGTTATTTGCAATTGGTTCAGAATAATCAAATTCCGAATTGTATGTCCTTATATGTACACTCGAAGTATTAGCATCCCACTCCACTTTAGCATCAAACAGCTCAGATATTGCACGAAGCGGAATAAATATACGACTATCAATAATCCGCGGATAAGCCTCTGTCATCTGAGCATACATAACACCGTTTTTATTAACGGAAATTGCAGGATTATCTGCCTGTATCCACGCTATTGCTATATCAGAGGTTACAATTACCGTTCTGTTTGCAGCATCCCATGTATACTTAAAATCAAGAGCTTCACTGAGTGATCTTACAGGAACAAATGTTGAACCGTCTATTATATATGGTCCCTCAGAGAAATGAATCAGTTCTCCGTCACAATAAACATTTGCATCGGATGCATAAGCTGCATGGTGCAAACTGAGAATAAGTACTAAAACAGAGAATAATATTAATAAATACTTTTTCACAGACATTCCTCCTTTAAATACCTATATCTAAATTTTATCAAAGAGGAGGACTATATGTCAAATCATCGCATGTTTTGTCAAAAAAATGTAACAATTACGAAACAACTTGTTGTATTATAAAATATTATTTAAAATAATCACAAACTTTTTAAAATATTTTTATAATAAGTGTTGACAAACCGGTTTTTTTGTAGTACAATACAAATAGATTAATGTACTTGTTGTATGCAAAACTTTAATCAGAATTTGTTTTTCGTTATTTAATAGAACAAGGATATCAAAGGATCTGCAACTTTGATATCCTTGTTCTATTTTTATTGCATAAGGAGCTTTGTTTCTATACAATAAAAACTGATTATTTTTGCCGTGCAATTTTTATGAAAAGCTAAGCTTTTCTTGTTGCAATTACTACTTGAAAAAATGATTGTTTAAGATAATAAAGAAAAAATCGAGGAAACCCTCGATTTTTTCTTTATTTAGCTTGTATATGAAAACCCCCGGATTGTCCGGGGGTTCGATAAAGCTTTTAGCTATAAATCTTGGAAATTAAAACTCCTTTTGATATAATTAAATTGCGGCTACCAACTGCAATATAAAATAATCAAAAGGAGGTCAT